>JAAZJL010000009.1 GCA_012800355.1 Erysipelotrichia bacterium
ACAATCGTTTCAGCTGGAGCAGGTAGTGGTAAAACAGCAGTATTAACTGAACGTATTTTTAATCATTTATGTAATGGAAAGGAAATAGATCATCTTTTAGTTTTAACTTTTACAAAAGCAGCTGCTACATCGATGAAAGAAAAAACCAAAGAAAAGATTGAAAAAAATGTTGGTAATAGACTAGAAGAAAAAAACAAGAAAAAGCAATTAGATAAAATTGATGGAAGTTATATTATGACTTTTGATGCTTTTGCTCTCTCTTTGGTTAAAAAGTATCACTATTTGCTAAATGTGAGCAATAATATCAGTATAATTGATGATAATGTATTGAAAATTAAACAAGAAGAGATACTTGAAGATATCATTAATAATAAATATAATGATGACCCAAAGTTTATAGAAACAATAAATGACTTATGCGTTAAAAGTGATAATGCTTTTAAAGAAGCGATAATTTCAATAAATAATAAAATGGATTTAATTATTGATAAAAAAAGTTTTATTGATAATTATTTTGATAATTTTTTAAGTGAAGAATTTATTGAAAAACAAGTAGAAGAATATCGTGGTAATAGTTTAAAAATACACAAAGATATTGGTAGATGGTTTAACGAATTAAAGAAAAGATTAGCTGGACATAAATCAAAATTTATAACTGATGAGATACCAAAACTAGAATATTATATTTGTGATAAAACGATAGAAGAATTAGAAATTGCAACTGAAGACTATAAAGTTGGGCAAATGAGAATAACTTCTGATATAGATGAAGAAACAAAACAAGAAGCGTCTTTTTTTAAAGATAGAATAGTAGAAGCAATAAAAGATATAAAAGAAATATTTCTATTTCCCAAAACACAAGATCAAATAAATATTGAAAACACTAGAAAGTATGTAGAAGTTGTTTTGGATATCATCAAACAACTCGATGAAGAAACTTTAAGATTTAAAAAAGAAAAAGATTTATATTCTTATAATGATATAGCTAAAATGTCAATTAAAGTGGTTAAAGAAAATGAGGATATTAGAAATGAAATAAAAAATTACTTTGAAGAAATTCTGGTAGATGAATATCAAGATAACAGTGATTTACAAGAGGAGTTTATTGATTTAATTTCTAATGACAATGTTTTTGTTGTTGGTGATATTAAGCAGTCTATTTATGGCTTCAGAAATGCCAATCCCTTAAACTTTCAAAGTAAATATGAAAAATGTAAAGATGAAAACTATGGTAGAACTATTGACTTGAATAAAAACTATAGGAGTAGAAAAGAAGTGATTGAAACAGTTAATAAGATCTTTTCTTATTTAATGGATCAATATATTGGTGGAGTTGATTATGATGATTCTCAAGCAATGAAATTCGGCCAAGAAAAATACAACCAAAACATTTCAGCTAATAGTTATAAAACGGAGATAATTAGTTATATTGCACAAGAAGATAAATTAGTAGTTGATGAAAATGGTAGAACTACAATGAAAAAAGTCCCTGTTTATCCTTTTGTTGATAAAGAGTATTCCAAAGAAGAAGTTGAGGCAATGATTATAGCTAAGGATATCAAAGAAAAAATCAAAAACAAATATCAAGTTTTTGACGAAGATAAATTGAGAGATGTTAAATATGGTGATTTTTGTATAATGGCTCAAACCAAAAAACATTTTGATTTATTTAATGAAATTTTATCAGCTGAAGCAATACCAGTAAAAGTAGAACGTGAAGTTCAAATTGGTGAAACTGATATCATAAAAGTTATTAAAAGAATCTTTATGATGATTGATAACATTGTAAATAAAAAAGATAAGGAAGTTGAAAAACATTGTTATGTTTCAATTGAAAGAAGTTTCCTTATTCAAAGTAATGATGAAACAATTTATGAAACTATCAAAAACAAAAAAATCAAGGAAAGCGAAAGTTATAAAAAGTGCGAAATTATTTCCCAGGGAATTATTGATAAAACGATTTTAGATGTCTTTAATGAAATTATTAAAGAATTTGATATTTATGAAAAATTACATTCAACTGGAGAAGTAGAATTAAATATAGCGATTTTAGAATATGTTAGTGATTTAGCAATTCAATTAGGACAAATTGGATACAATTACAGTGATTTTTCTAAGCACTTAGAAAAGATACTAAATGATGAAAATAAAAAATTAGAGTTTAAATTAAATCAATTTGAAGATAATACAGTAAAAATCATGACAATTCACAACTCAAAAGGTTTGGAATTTAAAATCTGTTATTATCCATTATTGTTTGGAAAATTTAACGTTTCTGATACTCGTGGCGATTATTTGTTTTCTAAAGAAAGAGGAATAATTTTGCCTTGCAAGTTATATGAAGGGAAAAAATATTTGGGATTAACTGATACGGTTTTAAAGGAGTTATTTAAAAGAGATAAAGATCGTGAAAGAATTTCAGAAAAAATTAGATTATTTTATGTTGCTTTAACTAGAGCGCAGGAAAAGATAATTATGGTTTGTCCATTAGAAAAAACACTAACATCATTAGAAGATGGTGTAGTAGAAAATAAAACAAGAATGAAATATAGTAGTTTTTTAAGTATGCTGAATTCTATCTATGATTTATTAAAACCTTATGTTAGGGAAATTGATTTACGAAGGGATATTACGGTAAGTAAAAGTTATCTAAGTAAAAGAAAGAATGTTTTTGAGGATTTAATTAAAACTGCAGATAAAATTGAAGTAAAAAAACTAAATCAAATAATTCCAGAGCCAATTGAAAAGAGAAAGTTCTCTAAAGATATTTCACTTATTGATCAAAACATAAAAGATGTGATGGAATATGGAACAAAACTTCACTACATTATGGAAGTGATTGACCTAAAAAATCCAGATTATTCAATTGTTGATGAAAAGTTTAAAACAAAAGTTAAAAAGTTTATTGAAAGTGACTTAATGAAAGATGTTTCTAGTGCTAAAGTGATAAAAGAGTTTGAATTTATTTATCAAAAAGACAATCAACAAAAACACGGATTTATTGACTTATTATTAGAATATGCAGATCGATTTGTTATTATTGACTACAAACTTAAAAATATTTCTGATGCAAGTTACAATGAACAGCTACTGGGTTATAAAGAATATATTGAATCAATTTCCGATAAAAAAGTTGAATGTTATTTATATAGTCTAGTTGATTCGACATGTCTTAAAGTAGAATAGCTATTTTTAATAAAGTCCAAATAAATGCCCATTATTAGAGTTTATATCTTGTATAATAAAGGTGTAAAAAGTTGATGGGTTTTTATTTATAGAGACATTTATCAATCAGGTATAATGTTAATAGTATGAAATAAAAAAGCGGGAGGTAGAATATGAAAGAAATTAAATGTCCAAATTGTGGAGAAATGTTTCAAATAGATGAATCAAATTATCAAGCGATTGTCAATCAAGTTAGAGATCAACAATTTAGTGATGATTTAAAATTGAGAGAAGCTCAATTGGTTAAAGAAAAAGAAAGTGCTTTAACTTTAGTGAAAAAAGAGATGCAAAACGAAATTGAAAAATTAAAGTTACAATTAGAACAAAAAGATAATGAAAACGAAGTTAACATTCAATTATTAAAAAACAAGACTGAGATGGATTATCTTAAAGAGTTAAATGAAAAGGAAAATAAAATATTAGAATTATCAAACAAGCTTGAAAACAAAGAAAATGAAAGTAATCTAATTATTGAAAAAATGGTTAATGCTAAAGACAAAGAAATTGTCGAACTAACTAATCAACTGGAAAATAGAGAAAGTCAATTTAAAATCAAAGAAAACTCTTTAAAGGAAAAATATGAAAGTCAACTTAAAAGCAAAGATGATTTAATAGATTATTATAAAGATTTAAAAGCTAAACTATCAACCAAGTTAATAGGCGAAACACTAGAGCAACATTGTGAAAATGAGTTTAACCAAATTAGAGCAACTGCTTTTAAAAATGCGTATTTTGAAAAAGACAATGATGCTAAAACTGGTACAAAGGGTGACTACATTTTTAGAGATTATGACGATGAAAACAATGAAATTGTTTCAATTATGTTTGAGATGAAAAATGAAGAGGATAAGACAGCTACTAAACAAAAAAATGAAGATTTCTTTGCCAAGTTAGATAGAGATAGAAAAGCTAAAAATTGTGAATATGCTGTACTTGTGTCGTTACTGGAAAAAGATAATGAACTATATAATACAGGTATTGTTGATGTTTCCTATAGATATGAAAAAATGTATGTTATAAGACCGCAGTTTTTTATTCCGATGATTACTTTACTTAGAAATGCAGCATTAAATTCAATGAAATATAAAAGGGAGTTGGCAACAATTAGAAATCAAAACATTGATATTTCTAATTTCGAAAATGAAATGAATGAGTTTAAAGATAAGTTTTCTAAAAACTATGAATTAGCAGCAAGAAGATTTAAGACAGCAATAGAAGAGATAGATAAAACTATTATTCATTTACAGAAAACAAAAGATGCGTTATTATCTTCAGAAAATAACTTGCGATTAGCTAATAACAAAGCTCAGGATTTATCAATCAAAAGATTGACTAGAAACAATCCAACGATGCAGAAAATGTTTGACGAACAAAAATAAACTGGTAATACGGATAGAGACTTATGTTTCTATCCTTTATTAATAAAAGTGAGAAAATTATCGTATTTAAATTTGTAAATTACTAAAAGTTATAGGAATTATTTTTGAGAAAAAGAGAAAAATTCTCTTTTTATTTTACCTTATAAATAAACAAATATTTTCTCTATATTTATGCTAAAAAAATACAATTTCATGTTAATGATAAATAATATTTAGGATATTTTTATGTTTTAAAATTTAAATAACCAGTTAAAGCTAATAATAGCGATAAAATTAATCGTGTATTATAAAATGTAATATATCTATTATAAAAAAGGGTTTCACAGAATCAATAAGGTTTGATATCATATAGTTGTGTTTCACTATAAAAGAGCTTTTTTTTAGGTGAAAACGGACATTAATGGGGGAATTTCTTATATTGTCACCCTCCTGTGGCTTTTTGTGATGTAGGTTTGTTGTGCCTTGGGTCATTACAAAGTGTAATACTTGTTGACATGTCAACAAGTTTAGAAACAATTAGTGGGACAACTAGAAAATAACCACTAAAAAGTATCAGTAAAAGAGTTAATTTACTAATATTTTAGAACTAATAGCAAAATACAATATAAGAGCGAAAACATATAAATAAGCGGATAAAAAGGGTTGTTGTTCTAATAAAGTGGCTCTAAATAACATCTCTAGAATGCTATTTATTTAAGTGGAGGATTAATAAAAAGTGATTAAACAAATCTATGGGAAGGGAAAAGGACTACAACAGCGTATAATTTTACTTGTCTTAATAGTTATAATGCTAATTACTAACTGTGTGTCAATTTTAGCATCATCATACGGGGAAGGTTTACAAAAAGATGCAGTAAATGATTGGCAGATTCATAGTAGTAAATATGGCGGAGATAATCCAGCAAACAAGATAGTTGCGGATGATATGCTTCGCATTCAGAAAAATGTCGTTCCAACTGATGTCGAAAATGTTTTCAAAGTATACTTATCTATTGATGCAAAAAAAGTAACTGTTACTGTAAAAGAAATAGTTACCAAAATGATTGATCTTAAGGTAAGTGACTATTATATTTGTGGATCAGGTAATGGTTTTAAAGACCAAAATTGTATTGATGATAAAACGGGTCCTGATAGTTTATGTAGTGAAGTTCTAGGAGATGAAAAAAGTATTGTTAGTGAAGGTGGGCCAAGTTTCATCGTTAGGGTACTGTATAAAGGATTAGAGATCACGAAAAAATCATCGGTACATTTACCTGTTCCTAATTCTAGTCTTTATATTAAAGCTGGAGAAGAAGGATGTATAGCGTTACAAAACATTAAAATAACAGGAAATGGGGCATTTTTTGATGATAGTAAAATAGCAGAAACTCTTGATGAAATTAATGTACCAACTGGATTTGAAAAAAATGTTGTTCATAACGAAAATGTTTGGACTATTATTAATACAATGTTATTAGAACCTCTGACTTTTACAGGTGATTTAGTCAATCCTACTCTAATAATTGTCGTGATGGTGTTGAGCTGTCTTGGCATAATAGGAGTTGCGATTCACGCTAAAAGAGAAGATTAATATATTTTATTAGCACTTAGCAAAGCAACTTAAAATTAGAGTTTATTATATCCTATAGAGCCACTAAAATACATTGGATAAGGGCCAAAGAAAAATAAGTTTCTGATGCTTTGTGAAGGGAGAAGCAATTCTTAAATTGCTTCTTTTTTAATACACTGTTATTGAATCTATCTAATTAAAAATGAATTATTTTGATTATAATTTGAAAAAAACTAATTAAATAGCAACAATATATTGACAATCATAGATTTTAATGTAAAATTAGTAAGGTTGCGCAAAAAATAACAGGAGGGTTTTATGGAGTATAAAGATTTAGCAGAATTTTTTAAAGCATTAGCAGATGACAGTAGAATTAAGATAATTGCCATATTGTTGAACAATAAGGAAATGAATCAAAAGGATTTACTGGAGCATTTTAATATTTCTCAGCCAACTTTTTCATACCATATGAAAGAATTAACTAAAGCAAAAATGGTGAATGTTAGAAAAGTAGGAACTGCTCACTACTATTCAGCAAATATGGAGATTTTTACTGAATTAAATGAGGCTATTCTCAAATTAAAAAATGAGCAATAATTTTAAAAAAGGCACTTATTATAAGTGTCTTTGTTTATTATTGAATTAGTATTTGTTATAATTTAAATATGAAAAGTAAATTGGTCCAGCAGATAAAAGATTATGAACCTTTTAACGAACAGGAAAAAGTAGATAAAGATATCATCCTTTATTATTTAGAGAACTTTGATGATATTTTTTATCGAACTAATTTAATTGCCCATATGACTGCTTCTGGATGGGTATTAAATAAAAAGAAAGATAAATTGTTAATGGCTTACCATAATCTTTATGACTCATGGGCTTGGCTTGGCGGACACGCTGATGGCCAATTAGACTTACTACAATTAGCGATAAAAGAAGTACAAGAAGAAAGTGGTGTAGAAACTGTTAAACCATTAATGGAAGATATTTATTCATTAGAAGTATTATCAGTTGATGGCCATTTCAAAAATGGACAATATGTTCCTACCCATGTACATTTGAATCTAACTTATTTGTTACAAGCTGATGAGGATGAAACCATAACTAATAAGGATGATGAAAATAGTGCTGTTGGCTGGTTTAGTTTGAAAGAAGCAGTTGAAGCATCCAATGAAAGATGGTTTAAAGAAAACATTTATAGTAAATTAAATAAAAAATTAAAAACATTAAAAATGTAGTGGGAGAAAAATATGACAGAAATACAAATTTTAACAATAGCAGCAGTAGTGCCAGGATTGGCTTATGCAGGTTATCTTTATTTAAGAGATAAAAAGGAAAAAGAACCTCTTTGGCTTTTAGCTTTAATGCTATTAGGGGGATTATTAGCTACCATAGCATCTTTCTATTTGGAAACATGGGCTGATAATATTTTGTTTGCAATCTTTGATTATCCAAATACGCTTTTCTATTTAATTAGTGCTTTTTTAGGAGTAGCTTTGGTTGAAGAAGGAACAAAGTTTTTATTCTTAAATATTTTTTCTTGGAGAAGTATTCATTTCAATTGTTTATATGATGGATTAATCTATTCAGTTTTTGTCTCATTAGGATTTGCGATTTCTGAAAATATCTTATACGTTTATTCTTACGGACTACAAACTGCCATATTAAGAGCATTTACTGCTATTCCAGCTCATGTTTGTTTTGGAGTGGTAATGGGTGCTTATTATGCAAAAGCCAGAATGCTTGCTAATCAGGGGAAAGAATCATTAGCATCAAAAAACAAAATTTTGGGGTTATTATTAGCTGTTTTCTTACATGGTTTATATGATTACTTCTTGTTTGATCCAGCAATTGATTACTTTTATATATGGTTAGTTCTAGTAGTTATAATTTATATCATAATATTTGCTACAGTTAGAGTGACATCAAAAAAAGATAGATATATTGATGATGTAGATATTAAATATTAATAATAAGAATCAAAAATAATAATCAAAAAATCAGTAACTACTGATTTTTTGTTTTAACAAAGTTTTAGTAAAAGTAATTTATTTTATTTTAACTGATTGTGTTATAATTAATAAGTTCATTTGTTTAATGAACGATGAGGAAAACTTAATGGAAAAGCTAAAAAAGAACAGATTGTTTTATCATGTATATAAAAATAAGTTTTTATATCTCATTGGTATAATTGCTCTTTTAATGGTGGATTATCTGGATTTATATATTCCACTATATATTGGTGAAATTACTGATGGTTTAACCTTTCATACAATCGATTTAACTGCCATTGATAAAATTGTTCTTATAATGATTGCTATATCTGTAATGATTACTATTTTCCGTTTCTTATGGCATTACTTTATTTTTGGAACTTGTCAAAAAATAATTAATAGTTTAAGAAAAGATATTTTTAAAAAGTTAGAGATGCTATCACAATCATATTTTAATAAAAACAAAACTGGTGATATCATGACCAGATTTACCAACGATTTAGATGCTATAGAAGGGGCGATTGGTTTTGCAATCATGATGTCATTTGATGCGATTGTCTTAACTGTTATGGTTGTCTATAAGATGATTACTCATGTGAGTTTAACTTTGACACTATTAACATTAATACCGATGGTACTAGTTGCCTTATCAAGTATCTTATTAGGTAAGAAATTTGATGAAAAGTTTTTTGTCAAGCAGAAAGCCTTTGGTCATTTAAATGATGCAGTACAAGAATCAGTAACCGCAATAAGAGTAATTAAAGCTTTTGTTCAAGAAGAAAAACAATTGGAACACTTTAAGAAAGTAAATGATAATAACCGTAAAGCAAATGCTGACATATCAATATTACGAGCAATATTTTGGCCAGTATTAGAAACATTTATTGGTCTTTCATATGTTGTGGCTATCGTATTTGGTGGCTATTATTGTTTGATTGGTGAAATTACTTTAGGAAAGTTTATTACTTTTTCTTCATATATTGGAACCTTATTTTGGCCAATGCTTATTGTCGGAGACATTGTTAGTGTTGTTTCTGAAGCTAGCGCTTCATTAAAGAGAATTAATGAGGTGTTTGATGCTGAAGTAGAAATCAAAAATAGTGCTAATATGGTGGATGTTAAAGAACTTCAAGGTGAAATTATCTTTGATGCGGTAGATTTTAAATATGAAGATAATTTACCTTTAGCTTTGGAAGATATCAGTATCAAAATTAATAAAGGTGAAATGTTTGCGATATTAGGCAAAACTGGTTGTGGCAAAACTACAATGGTTAACTTAATTACCCGAGTTTACGATGTTACTAGTGGAAATATTTATATAGATGGAAATAACATCAAAGATATTCCATTAAATGTACTGCGATCAAATATTGGTTATGTTCCACAAGATAACTTCTTGTTTTCGGAAACATTAAAAGAGAATATTTCTTTTGGAAAACTTGATGCTACTGATCAAGAAATATATGAAGCTTGTAAAATGGCCGATATCCATGATAATATTATGGCTTTTCCTAATAAATATGAAACGATGATAGGTGAAAGAGGAGTTACGTTATCTGGTGGACAAAAACAAAGAACTTCTATTGCTAGAGCCTTGATCAAAGATAGTCCAATTTTAATTATGGATGATTCTTTAAGTGCAGTTGATACAGATACTGAAGATACAATTATCAATAATCTTAAAAAGATTAGAAAAAACAAGACAACAATTATGATTGCTCACCGTGTTTCAACAGTTCAATCAGCAGATCATATTTTAGTTTTAGAAGATGGAAAGATAGCTGAATATGGCACTTATCAACAACTATTAGATAAAAATGGTCTATTTACTCAGATGGTAGAAAAACAACAACTGGAAAAGCAGTTGATAACTGCAGAACAAGGAGGTAATTAAGATGGCTAAAATAGAAAAAGAAACAGTCATTACCTCTTATTCAGGTAGTGTGTTTAAAAGACTTTTTGGATATATGAAACCTTATTTAGGTAAGTTTATTTTGGCGATTGTAATGATTTTAGCAGTCACTGTTTTTGCGATTGTTAAACCAATTTTAATTGCTAGAGCTATTGATACCTATATTGAAGGTTATGATCGAACTTACGCAATAGTAGATGAAGCAAATGCTGATTTATCTTACAATGGATTATTTTTAACCAAGGATTTTGAAGAAAATCAAGTTTTTAGTTATTGTCAGATAGTTTTATATGATGACAACTATTACTATTTTGAAAACTTAGATGCTAGACAAGTGCAAGTGTTGGTAAAACAAAATGATGAAGGCATTAAAAAGGTAATTGCACAAACAAAAAACATTATTGAAATTGCTGATGAAAATGGTAATGTTCTACAAGGAAAATTATTGTTAAAAGAAGATTTGAAAGTATTAAGAAGTTCTGATTATAAAGGAATCTTTATTATAGGTATGATTTATTTAATTGTTTTAGCTCTTAATGCTTTAATTGATTCAGCTCAAAGCTATATTTTATTAATTACGGGACAAAACATCATTTATGATATGCGTAATCAGCTTTTTAAGCATGTTAGTTCATTATCACTAAGATTCTTTGATACTCATGCTGTTGGTCAAATTGATACCAGAATAACTAATGATGTTGAAGCTTTAAATAGAATGTTTTCACATATACTAGTAAACTTGATTAGAAACTTTATCATGATTTTAGGATTTGCTTTAGTTATGCTTGGTTTAAATAGTAGACTGGCTATTATTGTTTTTATTTATTTACCAGTAATATTCATCTTAACATACTATTTTAGAAAAATTTCCAGAAGCGTCTACAGAGTGGTAAGAACTAAAATAACACAGTTAAATATCTTTTTAAGTGAACATATTTCTGGTATGAAACTTATTCAGATTTTTGCAAGAGAAAAAGAAAAATTTGCCCAATTTGAAGAAAAAAGTGACGACTTGTACAAGAATAGAATTAAAGAATTATTCGTTTATGCTTTCTTTAGGCCTATTACTAGTTTAATTGCTAATTTGGCTATAGTAGCTATTGTTTATAAAGGTGCTCACTATGTTTTATCAGGAACATTGACTGTAGGAGTACTTTACATCTTTGTTAGCTATATTCGATCATTTTTCTGGCCAATTCAAGAAATGGCTGAACAGTTTTCAACTTTGCAAAATGCTTTTGCTTCAGCAGAAAAGATTTTCACTTTGTTAGATGAAAAAAGTAAAATTGAAGAAATTGCCAATCCAATAAAACCAAAAAAGATTAAAGGAAAAATTGAGTTTAAAAATGTCTGGTTTGCCTATGAAAGTGAAAACTATGTTTTAAAAGATGTTTCATTTGTAATTGAACCTGGACAAAAAGTGGCTTTTGTTGGTGCTACTGGTGCTGGCAAATCATCAATATTAAATTTAATTGGTCGTTATTATGATATTCAACAAGGCGAAATTCTTATTGATGATATCAATATTAAAGAAATGTCTTTAAAACAAATTAGAAAAGCAATTGGTCAAGTTCAACAAGATGTCTTTATCTTTACTGGCGATGTAAAATCTAATATCAGACTATTAAATGAAGATATTACGATTGATCAAATAAAACAGGCAGCTAAAGCAGTCAATGCCCATCAGTTTATTGAAAGTTTGCCAAATAAATATGATGAGATGTTAACAGAAAGAGGAACCAACTTATCCTTTGGTCAAAGACAGTTATTATCGTTTGCAAGAACTTTAGTGATTAATCCTACAATCTTGGTAATGGATGAAGCTACTGCTAACATAGACACTGAAACTGAACTGTTAATCCAAGAGGCTTTAAAGACACTTATGGAAGGCAGAACGACCATAATGGTTGCTCATCGTTTATCAACTATACAACATGCTGATAATATCATTGTTTTAGATAATGGAAATATTGTCGAAAGTGGAACACATCAAAAACTATTGACTCAAGATGGTATTTATAAAAAACTATATGAGTTACAAAAATATGATGATAAAATTAAACCTTCAAAGTAATAAAAAACTTGAAGGTTTTTATTTTTGTTTAACTTTAGATTAAATAGTAGAATTAAGATATAATAAATATAATATAAATATGAAAAAGGAGAATAATTATGAATAAATGTATTTCGATTTTTCCAGAAACGAATATTGATGACTTTAAAATAAAGTGGCAACAATACATTGAGTTGGCTAACAAGTATGGTTTTACCGAAGTATTTTCAACGATACATTTACCAGAGCTGTCTTTAGAAAAACAAATAGAAAGTTTACTAGTTATTTCTAAATTGACTAAACAATACCAGATGGATTTAATCGTTGATATAGGTGGTTTCTATCTTAAAAAACTTTTGGATAGCCAAGAATTATTAGAGCAAATAAAAAATGCTGAAATAGCTTTTGTTAGGTTAGATTATGGTTATAATCAAAGTGATGTAGTTAAACTGCATAAAGAATTAGATTTAAAAGGCTTTATGATTAATGCTTCAATGTATAGCGAAAAAGAGGTTGATGAAAAAGTAGAGTTTTTTAAAAGTTTAGACAATGTTGAAATTAAAGCTTGTCATAATTTTTATCCTCGAGAAGAAAGTGGTTTAGATAAAAAATTTGCCTTAAAACAAGATGCAATGTTTAGAAAACATAATATTCCAGTTTATTATTTTATTCCTTCTTTAAAAAAACCAAGAGGTCCAGTTTTTAAGGGTTTACCAACAATTGAAAAACACAGATACAGTGATGTAACCTTAACAACATTAGAACTTTTATATATTTATAAGACAGATTCATTTATGTTTTCTGACCAATTTTATAGTGAAGATAATTTTAAACAATTTGATGATGTTATTAATCATAGACCATTAGAAATAAAGGTAGATTTACTAAGTGATAAATATGATGATATAGTTTTAAAAATTCATGAGTTTAGATATGATTCAAACAAAGAATTTTTAAGATCACAAAGCAGTAGACAAATGTCCCAATATGCTAGTGTTGTGAAAATTGATAATAATGTAAAAAGACTAAAAGGAAGTATAACTATTGATAATAAATTATATGGTCGATATTCTGGAGAATTACAAGTTGTCTTAAAGAATAGTAAAAAAGACAAAAGAGTAAATGTAGTAGGAAAAGTCGATAAAAAAGATTTAGAAAAACTTTTATATTATAATTATGGATATACATATAAGTTTGTAAAAAAATAAATTGTGTTTAAATAAATATAATTGTTAATTTATTAAGTAAGTAGATAATATGGAATTTTAATTGACAGGGGGATAGTATGATTGAAAAATATAAACAAGATTATGAGCAACAGGTAGTTAATCTTTGGAATGAAGCGTGTACATTTGATTCAATTGATATTGAAAAATTTAGAAGACAAGTTTTATTTGATGAAAACTTTGATGAAGATTTGTGCTATGTAGCTATCAAAGACAAAAAAGTTGTGGGTTTTATTTTGGGTATAAAAAGAAAGTTTCCTTATTTAGAAAGGGGATTAGAGCCAACTAAAGGTTGGATCAGTGTAATATTTGTTGCTAAAGAATATCGAAATCAAGGAATTGGGCAAAAATTATATGATACTGTAGAGAATAAATTAAAAGAAATGGGTGTTAAAGAAATTATTTTAGGTGCTTATTCTCCAAATTACTTTTTCGCTGGACTAGATCCAGAAAATTATCTCGAATCAATTAATTTTTTTGAAAAGAACGGTTATACAGCAGGCACGAAACATTATTCAATGGGAATGAATTTACATGGTTATCAGGTAAGCGAAAAAACATTAGTAAAGAAAAAGAAGGCCGAAGAAAAAGGTTATAAGTTTATCAATTTTGATTACAGGTATTCTTTGGAGTTATTAGATTTTTTAAAAAATGAGTTTGGTGGTGGCTGGAAAAGAAATGCTTTAATAGCTATGCAAAAAAATAAAGCTCAAGAAAGAATTTTAATAGTTTTAAATCCTGAAGGAAAGATTTGTGGTTGCAGTAATAGAGCTATTGATGACAACGAGATGCGTTTTGGTCCAATTGGTATTTCTGATAATGAAAGAAATAATGGTCTTGGGACAATCTTGTTAGAACTTGGAATGTATGAAATGGCTAAAAAAGGAATATATAGAATGTATTTTGTTACCACTGATGAAAATGGTAGAAGATATTATGAACGTATAGGGTTGAAGGTAATTAGAACTTTTATAGACTATAGTAAAAAATTATAAAATGATTTGTATTTGAAATAATCATTAAATTCATTAAGTGTAATTTGTTTTAACACAAAACAATAGGATATAAAAGTAGTAATAAAATAGTTATGGAAATCATAAAATTAAAAGGTGTTATAAAAAATTACCCTTGGGGTGGATATCGCTTGAAACAGTATGGTAAGTCAAGTGATGATATTATGGCTGAATCTTGGGAACTATCAGTTCACCAAGATGGTTTTTCTATTGTTGATAGTGGAAAATATAAAGGACAAAGTTTAAAAGAATATTTAGAAAATAATAATGTTTTAGGGAATAAAACTGAACTCAATATTATGATTAAATATATTGACACAAAAGCTCCAACAAGTGTTCAAGTACATCCAAATGACGATTATGCTTTAAAAGTTGAAAAACAATCAGGTAAAACAGAGATGTGGTATATTATGGATGCTCTAGAAGGTTCATATGTTTTCTATGGTGTTAATAGGAAAATTACAACTGCTGAACTTAAAGAAAGAATAAAAAATAACACAATTTTAGAAGTGCTAAATAAGGTTGAAACAAAAAAAGGTGATAGTTTTTTATTGGAAGCAGGAACAATACATGCCATTGGTCCAGGAAATCTAATTTGTGAAATTCAACAAAATTCAAATTTAACTTACAGATTGTATGACTATAATCGTCGTGATAAATTTGGAAAATTAAGAGAACTGCATATTGATAAAGCTATGGAGGTAGTTAAGACAAATCCAAATACGGTATTTAATTTAAACATAGAGAAAGAGAATTGTCGTGAAATAGGTTCATGTAAATATTTTGAAACTACGCATTTTACATCAAAGGATGAATTATATTTGTTTACCAAAGAAAATTATCACATGATTAATTTTTTAGATGGAAAAGGAAAAATTGAAAACTTAGAGTATGTAAAAGGAGATACTTTCCTTGTGCCAGCAAATTATGGTACATATAAAATTATTGGCGAATGTGAATTTTTAAGAACTATATCAAAGCTATAAAAAAGTTTAGAGATTATTTATGAAAATATCCTAAACTTTTAAATGTTTCCTAAAAAAGTTATTTATAGAATTTTGGATGAATTAACATATAAATGGAAAGAGTAATCAAAAGTTCTAGCTGCCTTTCGACACATTAGCATTCTATCCATAAAGATTTCCAAATACTCATACATTGAACAAATTTCAGTATCAATTTCTAAGTGTAGATTGATGCTTTTATTTTCATCACTTATGGTAAGTTCATTGTTTAAAACAGAGTAATTGACTTGATCATGAATATCAAAACTGACTGTAGCAAGATCATTTACCCTTATCCTTCTAACATCGCTTTTATCAGCAATAATTAAAGCTGCAGTTACTTTATCAACAATAATACCAGTAGATTCATCGTGATTAGCAATAGCTGAAACAATTGTTACAGTGTCTTCAATAGATAAATCTAATTGTTTTAACAAATCCCTAGCTAACAAAGCTCCATATTCAGCATGATGTTTTCTAGCAATATAATTACCAATATCATGCATATAAGAAGCTGTTTTAACTAAATCGATTTCATGTTGACTACACTCAAAGTGTCTTAAAATATAACTGGCTCTAGTTGCGACATAAGCGGTGTGTATCTTTGAGTGGTCAGTATAGCCTGCTGCTTTTAATAGTTCATTAGCCTTATTTATATAAGCATTAATTTCTTTATTTTGTGTTACTTTTTCATAAATCACGGTAATTCTCCTTAATTTCTTAATTAGATTATAACGATTTAAAAACAAAATTCCAAATGAAAACACCATCAAGTGATGGTGTTAGTTTTTATTGACAAATTTTTCCAGGATTGAGAATATTTTTAGGATCAAAAACATTCTTAATCTGCTTCATTATTTTAATTTGATTTTCTCCTAAACTTTCTTTTAGATACTGTTTTTTGGCATATCCGATACCGTGTTCTCCAGAAACAAGCCCATTCATTTTTTCAGCTTTTTTATAAAGTTTATCAAAGGCTTGTTGCAGTTTTTGTTGCCATAAGTTTTCATCCATACCATCTTTACAGACATAGATATGTAGATTACCATCTCCAGCATGGCCAAATGATGGAATTCTGATGCCTAATTGTTTAGATAATTGGTGAGTATATTTGATATAATCAGCAATCTTATCTTTTGGAACTACTACATCACACTCATCCATTTTATCAGTTGAAGCTTTAATGGCTTCTAAAAAGGCGCCTCTTGTTGACCAAACTGATTTTTTTCTTTCATCAGTATCAATAAAGTAAGCATCTATTGCTCCAAGTGTTAGACATAAGTTGGCTACTTTACTGTAATCATTTTCAATGCTATTGAGATCATTTCCATCAAATGTTAATAATAGATAGGCATCATGTTTATTATCAGGAAATTTCTTGCCTAAAAACTTTTCGCTATTAAGAATTGTTTCTTTAGACATATATTCAACAGCAGTAGGATTAGTTTTTAAGCGTAATATTTCTGGAACAGCATCTAATGCTTGTTGCATCGTTTCAAAAGGAACTAATAGTGAAATGCTTTCACTTGGTAGTGGAAGTAATTTTAAAGTTGCCTCTACTATAATAGCTAAAGTTCCTTCTGAACCAATGATTAAATCTTTTAAAGAGTAACCAGAAGAGTTTTTAACAACATTACTACCAAATGTTTCAATATCGCCATTTGGCAAAACCACCTTAAGAGATCTGATGTAATCTCTTGTTACACCATATTTAATAGCTCTCATTCCACCAGCATTAGTTGAAATGTTTCCACCAATTGTAGCTGATTTTTCTCCTGGATCAGGTGGATAGAATAAATCATTTTCTTCAACATAAGCTGCTAAATCCATTAATAGTACACCTGGTTCAACAGTAACAGTAAAGTTTTTTTCATCCAGTTCAAGTATTTGATTCATTAAAGAAGTATTAATCATAATACCACCTTCAAGAGCAACAGCTCCACCAACCAGACCAGTTCCGGAACCTCTAACAGTTACTGGTATAGATTTTTCATAAGCATATTTCATAATTGCCGATATTTCTTCAGCATTTTTTACTTTAATTAAAACATCCGGATATTTTATTAGTGTTGCTAGTTCATCATGTGAAAAATCACTTGATATACTGCCTTTTTCATAAACTCTATCATTATCAATAATGCTTTTAATATATGCCAAATCAAAGTTATCAAAAGGTTTATACATTTGATTTTTCCTCCTTTATGTTTTTAATTAGTTCAGGTACTATTTCATAAATATCACCAAACACCGCAAAGTGAGCAATATCAAATATTTGAGCTGCTGGATCATTATTAACCGCAATAATACATTCAGCATCTTTCATACCCGAGGTAAATTGAATAGCTCCTGAAACACCTAGAGTAATAATTAATTTAGGTTTAACGGTTTTTCCTGATAAACCAATTTGATGTTTACTATTAAGTAAACCAGCCTCAGCTACTGGTCTAGTACAACCAATTGAAGCATTTAATAAATCAGCTAGTTCAAAGACCAAATTAAAGTCTTCTTTTGATTTTACTCCTCTACCGATAGCGATAATAATTTCGCTTTCTGAAATGTCTTCTTCTTTTTTCTTGTTGATAATCTCTAAAATTTCAACACGAGTTTTTAACCATTTATCTTTAACTGGACAATTGATTATTTCTCCAGTTGGATTAATTGTTTTTTCAGGAGCATCAAATACTTTATAGCGAGCCGTGCAAAACTGTGGGCGATGATTAGAATTTACAATTTGAGCCATGATGTTTCCACCAAAAGCTGGTCTTATTTGTACTAAATCAGTATTTTCTTTCATTTCTAAAGCAGTACAATCTGCTGTTAAACCAGTTTTAAATCTAGCAGCTATTCTTGGTGCTAAAGATCTACCGATATGTGTAGCACCAAATAAAATAGATGATGGTTTGTTTTTGTTAATGAAATCTTCAAAAACATTGGTATATCTTTCTACATCAAAATGCTTTAATTTTTCATGGTCATAGGTAAATACTTTATCAACACCATAATGTAAGATTTTATCAACTGTTTGATTTAAATTATAACCAATAGCTAAGACATGGACCTCATGATTAATTACTTGTGCTAATTCTCTAGCTTTTCCAATTAGTTCGTATGTAACAGGATGAACTTTATTTTCTTCAATATCAGCATAAACAACTATGTTTTTCCACTCATTTTTATTGATTGTTTTTATTTCTTCTTTAACCAATTCAATAACACCAGCAGGTCCTTTTTTAACACAAATCTTACAGTTTTTACATCCAGCATTAATGGAAAGTTTATTATTATGATATTCAATTGCCTTGAAAGGACAGATATCTACTAATGTTTTAGCTATTTCTTCATTGACTAAATTATGATTAATTTTTAAAGCCATATTAGATAAACTTCCTTTCTCTTAATATGTTTAATAAATCTTTAGCCATTTGTTCTTTAGTTCCTTGTAAAACAAGTCTATCAGTAGTCTTTTTAGGCTGGAAAATTTTCTCAACTTGAGTTGCTGAACCTTTTAAACCGTAATTGTTTTCGTTTTGATCTTTCATATCTTCAAAAGACATAATTTTAATTTGGTTTTCACAACTTCCAAATTTAACTTTTCTTTTATATGAAGGAAGTCTAGGAGTGTTGATTTCTCCTTCAATACATAATAAACAAGGTAAAGTTATATTAGCTTTCATTACCTTAGTTTCTAGATTAGAAATAAATTGTAGTTTATCATTTTTTATTTCAACATTAGTAACATAACCAAAATGTGGTAAATTTAAAAACTCAGCAGTTTCTGGTCCAACTTGTCCAGTGTCACCATCGGTGGTTTGTTTACCAGTTAAAATTAAATCAACATCATCAATAGTATTGATTGCCTGGGAAATAGTATAGGCGGTAGCCAAAACATCAGCTCCACCAAACTTTCTATCACTAATTAAAATTCCTTCATCAGCCCCCATATAAATTGCTTCTTTTAAAACTGCTAGAGCAGCAGGAGGCCCCATTGATATAACAGTAACCTTGCCATTAGATTTTTCTTTTAATTGTAATCCTGTTTCTAAAGCATATAAATCATAAGGATTCATCTTTGACTGAACACCATCACGAATTAAAACTCCTGTAACAGGATCTACTTTAACATTAGATGTGCCAGGAACTTGTTTAATACAAACAATAATATTCATATTGCCTCCCTATATAATATAAATGTTTCTTATTAACATTATACAACATACTTGTATAAAAATCAGTATTTTTCACAAGTTAAACAAATCACAAAGAGTTTATACTTTAGAAAATGTAGTATAATAAAAACATGGCAAAGCATTTTATAGGATTAAGAACGGTTAAAACAATTGTAGCAGTATTCTTATCTTTGGTAATCAGTTCACTTAGAGAGGGAAGTGTTCCTTTTTACTCTGCCATTGCTGCAGTTTTATGTATGCAAAAAGATTTTGAAAATTCTTTTAAAGTTGGTTATGACAGATTCATCGCGACAATAGTTGGAGCAATTTTAGGCTGTTTGTTTTTAATGTTTGAATATTATGTGTACGCCATAGAAAATCAAATTTTAAGATATCTTTTAGTTTCGCTTCTACTTATTCCAGTAATCTATATTTGTGTCTACACTAAAAGACCAGGATCAGTAGCTACTGGTTGTGTTGTGTATTTAGCAATAGTTATTAATCGAGCAGGACAATTACCATTTGCCTTTGCTTTTAATAGGTTTTTAGATACTACAATTGGTATTGTTGTGGCGATATTAATTAATAGTTATTTAAAAAACCCACTTAAAAAAGTGAAAGATTAAGAGTTTTAGTTAAACATAGTATAAAAACATTTTTTAACTAAAATAATCTCCATATTAAAGAAATATCTGATTATGTTATTTTCAAAATAAGAATAAATGAAAGAATATTCTACTGTAGAAAAGATAAACAATCAGTGTAACGAAAAAATAAAAAGATTAGTTTTATAAAATATAAGTTAGAAAGTTTTTATGGACTAATCTTTTTAATAATTTAACAATTGGAGAATATTCTACTTTGCTGACTTAAATTCACTGAATTCGTCAATTGTACCAATGAATCTAAAAATATATGCTGAGCTTAACCAAGGATTTTCATCGTATCCTACTTTGGCATAATAGCTTTCGTGACTACCTTCATATCTGTTAGCTTTGGAATTTGGAAATTTTTCTTGAACTAATGAATTATCACACCATCTTCCATTTCTCCAAGTTGCAACATACATCCAAGTATGGCATATATCACCGTCTTCATCTCTGCCTAAAGCAATATCACCTGGTAATATCGTAGACCCTTTTTCTACTTGTACCCATTTACCACTATAATCATGAATTAAGTATCCTGTTTGACCTTGTATATAACTAGGGTCCCATTCTCCTTTTGGTTTTAAGCATGATGAGTAATTATCATCTGCCCCACTCCACCAAACCGCTAACGCAACACTAAGATCACAGCTGGCATACAAAGCTATGGAAGATTTATACCATCTTATGGTGTTATGTTTTGAATATGGCAAAGAATTTAATGTATCTATTAATTGAGGTGCTACTTTAATAAATGTTTCTGGACAGTAACCAGGTACACCAACATAATTATATAAATCATTCATTCCTCTTTTTGTAAACAATAATTTTCCTTTACCATCAGAATTATCCATTGTTGCTAATGAAATTGCAGACCTTGCAATATTTATATTTTCAAATAGAAATCGACGATATGGTTTGTAATAACCTAAATCTTTTATAATCTCATAACTTGGTAAAATAGGTTCTTCAATTTTAGTTTTTTCTGTAAAATGATGAACTGCAAAAAGTAGAGAAAAAGAAAAAATTAAAGTAACAACTATTTTTATAAACTGTTTGATAAAATTACCTTTCATATAACATTCCTTTTTCATTATCCTTTATTAATTAAAGTTTAACACATTATCAAAACAAAAATGAAAAATCAAGATTTAATTTATAATTTATGTCAAAAAACATTTGGTGTGGAAAAACAAATTATGGTGTTCAAGATCTGTGAAAGGAAATAAAACATTATTAGGTGCAATATTTCATATAAATATATAGTTTATGCAAATCATCACACTAGTTTATAAGGTTATGTAGGTTTTTAATGAAGTTTCATTTTTAAACTTTATTTTTTTACAATTATAAACTCTTTTCACAATAGGTCATTTAGCAAATCAACTAAAAGTTTTCGATATATTTGCCATGGTAAAGCTTTCTCTTTCGGAACCATTTAGTTTCGAAATTGTTAAATATTGTGTTCGCAAGTTTAAAATTATGTGGTATAAATAGGTTATAGTGATAAATTAGGAGGGGAAATTTTATGAAGTTTACTCTTTCGCCAAATAATGCCAAGTATAAAGAAATGATTGATTATGATTATAAGTTTTTATATGAATTTAAAAATCATAGAGTATCAAAAGCTTATTTAAATGGTTATGAATGGAAAATGACCAAAGCTTACAGAAAACTTCAAGCTAATCAAGATACAATATGGAAAAAATATTTAGAGTGGAGATTGCATCATTTAGAACTTAAAACAGGTATCTCTTTTGAAAATAATATGACTATTGGTAAAGGGTTTATTATTGGTCACTGGGGAAGCATTGTTATTAATGGAAAAGCAACTTTTGGAAATCATTTTTTCATAACACACAACGTTACAGTGGGAAGAGATATTAGAGGAAAAAGAAAAGGTGTACCAACTTTTGGAGATAGAGTTGTTATTAGAACAAATTCAACTGTCGTAGGAAATGTAAAGATAGGAAATGATGTTTTGATTGCTCCAAATACATTTGTAAACTTTGATGTTCCTGATCACAGCATTGTAATAGGAAATCCTGCTAAAATCATTCATAGAGAAAATGCTACTGAGGGGCATTTGCCAGAAATGAAGTTGTAATATGAAACAAAAATTAGCTTTAGTTACAGGTGCTGGTAGAGGAATAGGCTTGGAAACAGCTAGGCTTTTTCTGGAGCATAATATAAAAACAATTTTGGTTGATGTTGATGAAATTCAGCTTGATAAAGCGATGGAAGAGTTAAATAATGAATTAGCTATTTCTTTTGTTTGTGATGTGACAGATGAAGAAAAAGTAAATGAATTATGCAACAAGATATTAAATGAATATGGAACGGTAGATATTTTAGTAAATAATGCCGGGATTTTCAGATGCGATAGAGGACCATTTTGTAATTCTATTTCAGAACATTGGAGAAAGAAAATAGATTGTAATATTTATGGAACTTTGTATTTTACACGAGCTTTAATTAATCCAATGATAAAGCAAAAATATGGAAGCATTATAAATTTATCATCAATTACAGCGACCTTGGGTGCTGCTGGAATGGTTGACTATACTTTAACTAAAGGAGCAATAAAATCTTTTACAAAATCATTATCTAAGGAAGTGGCTCTAAACAATGTTAGAGTTAATTGTGTTTCGCCTGGTAATATTGAACCAGATAATCGCTATCCTGAAATGTCATACATGAATAGGTCAGGAAGTTATAGAGAATGTGCTCAAGTAATCTATTTTTTAGCTTCTGATGAAGCTTCCTTTGTAACAGGAGAAGATTATGTAGTAGCTGGGGGAAGGAAAAAAATATAAATGAAAGTATTAGAAAATCTAAGATTTAAAAATGTTGGTCGATTACTTCTTAAGAAATATAAAAAAGGAGATATAAGGCACATTAGGACAAGAATGTTTGATGGATTTGTTTTTTGTGTTGGTGGAAAAGCAATTTACGAAAGCCAAGGAGAAAAGTATTTAATAGACAATAGTCATTGTTTGATGATTGCTAAAGATACAGAGTATAAATTTGAAGTAATAGAAGATGGCACTTTTCCAGTTATTGATTTTGAATTATATGATGGACATTTTAAAGGGGTATATATTTTTGAAATTAGTGAAGCAAAGTCTTTTTATAAAAGTTATTTAAATATGGAAAAGAAAAATATATTTTCCCAAACCTCTCATATTTTAATGGACTTAAGCAATTTGTATAATATGACAGCTCGTATTATTGGTTATGGAAAATTGGATGACAAGTATAAAATAATGGAACCATCTATTAAATATCTTCAAAAACATGTTTATGATATTGGACTAGATATCAGTGTAGTAGCCAGGCAGTCTAATATTTCAGAAGTATATTTTAGAAGATTATTTAAAGAAAAATATTGTTTAACTCCTTATGAATATGCTATGGAAAAAAGAATAGAAAAAGCTAAAGAAATGCTTTTATATGATTCGTACACGATTAGTGAAATTGCAGAAAATTGTGGTTTTACTAGTATTTATGCTTTTTCAAGAGCTTTTAAAAATATTATAGGTATTGCACCAAGTGACTTTAAAAAGAAGTATATAGTTTCGAAATAGGTAAATACTTTATCGTTATGAACATTTTAAAGTGTTTTTTTAAATGATAGAATAATTTTGATATACGATGTTGAAAAAAGAGAAAAATTTAAAGCAAATAATAAATGTTTTTTCTCTTTACGCACATCAAAAGTTATGCTTAATCTATAAAAGCTAAATAGAAAGGAGAAAAATAATAATTATTTAAAGGAGAGCTTATGAGTGAAAAAAATTATCTACATTGATTATTGAAGCTCTAGGAGGTGTTGAAAATGTAGTTTTAGTTGAAAACTGCATGACACGTCTTAGATGTGTTGTAAAAGATGGCAACAAAGTTGACAGAGAAGCACTAAAAGCTATCAAGGGGGTACTAAGAGTTGCAGGTACAGATACTGAACCTCAAATCGTAGTAGGACCAGGAGTTGCAGACAGAGTTTGTGATGAGATTAAAGATATTCCTGGTATTCAATTAAGTGTAAATGCAGGGGAAGCTGTAATGACTAAAAAGTCAGCTACAGGAATCTTCGCTATATTTTCTAAAGTATTTACACCATTAATTCCAGTATTTGCTGGTGCAGGGTTAATCTTTGGTATCATGAAAGTATTTACTACTTTATGGAATATTAATCCAAGTTTAACATTGTTTAATCCAAGTGAATCTACTTTCATGTTTGCGCTAAATGTTTTGGCTAGCACATTTTTTGCTTATTTAAACATTGCAGTTGCTGCATCTTCGGCAAAAGTAATGGGAGGTAACCCTTACCTAGGATTAGTTGCTGGTGGAATCATCATCAACTTAGGTGCACTAGCTGGTACACAAGGTCTATTTGGTATTACTATCGTTAATGGACGTGGGGGAACATTAGCTGCAATGGCGGCAGGTATTTTGATTGCTATTGTGGAAAAGAAAGTAAGAAATGCTGTTCCAGATGCATTAAAGATTCATGTGCCACCAGTTGTGTCAATTATTGTAGTTGGTTTATTAACTATTTATTTGTTACAACCAATTGCAGGTGTTATCACTGATGCTGTAACCACTTTGTTCTTGTGGTTGCTTGATAACGTTGGACCATTTGCATATGGTATTATTGCTGCACTATTCTTACCTTTAGTTATGACTGGTATGCATCATGGTTTATCACCAGTTCATACTACGTTTATTCAAAACTTAGGTTATACTCCACTTTATTCTTGTTGTTCATTAGCAGGCGGTGGCCAAGTAGGTGCTGCTATTGGATTAATGCTAAGATACAAAAAGGAAAAAGGTTTAAGAGAAGCAGCTATTGCTGGATTACCAGCAGGTATCTTAGGTATTGGTGAGCCATTAATTTTTGGTGTATCTTTACCGTTAGGAAGACCGTTTATCACTGCATGTCTTGGAGCATTCGTTGGTGGATGTGTTCTAGGTTTATTCCCTGGACAAGGAGCAGTTACAATGAACGTTTCTGGTATTTTAGGTGGTCTTGTAAATACTAGACCTGGAGCATATTACTTATCTTATTTAGTATCTATAGTAGCTGGTGCTATTATTACCTTCTTAGCAGGGGTAAAAGATTCAGCATTAGATGGTTTTAGAGACTAATTAAGTAATATAGAATCTTGAATCAAGGTCCGTTATTACGGACCTTGATTTTTGAAAGGAATTAATAATGGAATTTAAAGATAAAGTTGTTATTATTACAGGTGCTAATTCTGGCATTGGAAAATTACTCAGTGAACATTTTTTAAAACAAGAGGCAATTGTTGTTGGCTTTGATATTGAGAAAAATGACAACATCCATGTTTTAAGTTATAAAGTTGATGTAAGAGATTACAGAGCAATTGAAAAGTCTATTTCTGAAATTGTAAAATTATATCAAAAGATAGATATTGTAATTAATTGTGCTGGTGGAGCATCATCAAGAGTGTTAAATGAAAACAAACCTTTTGAATCTTTATCTTTGAACGCCATTGATTGGGGAATTGATGTAAATTTAAAAGGCCCAATTTATATGGCAAGAGCAGTTATTAACCAAATGATTAAACAAAAGAATGGTGTAATTATTAATGTTGGCTCTGTTTCAGGTGTTACTGGAAGTAAAACAGCTGTGGATTATGCTAGTGCTAAATCAGGTTTAATTGGATTAACAAAATCTTTGGCGCTATTAGGTGCAGCTCATCAGGTAAGGTGTTGTATGGTATCTCCAGGTCCTGTTTTAACAAGACCAGAAATGTCAAAAATGACTACACCGATGGCAAGAGCGTGTTCACCTTTAGAAGTTGTTGATTTAATTATGTATTTATGTAGTGAAAAGGCGGCTTTTATAAGCGGAGACAACTATATGATTGATGGCGCAAGAAGTTGCGGAGGAATGAAACATGAAGAATAGAAATTTCTTGTTAACTTGCTCACTTAGAGAAATCAATGTTGAAGATAATATTAATTGTATTAGAAATGCCATCTATGATGGAGCAGATGCTTTTATGTTGCATCTAGAAAAATTAGATGAGCAATATCATACAGTAGAAGAATTGAAACAATTGTTTAATTATGCTGCAAATAAAGTAATATTTTCAGTTAATTATAGAACTTACAGAAGGCCGAACAAAACAGATGAAGAATTGGTACAAGGACAATTAATAGCTTTAAAAGCTGGTGCTAATATTTTAGATATTGTAGCGGATATTTATGATCCATCTAAAGATGAAATAACATATAATTCAAAAGCAATAGAAAAACAAAAAGAATTAATTGAAACAATCCATAGTAAAGGTGGTAAAGTAATGTTATCAAGTCACACTTATCGGTTTATGAGTTGTGAAGAAACTTTAGCCCATCTGAAGGAACTTGAAAAAAGGGGAGCAGATATGGTTAAAATAGCTGTAACTGCTTCAAATGAAAAAGAGTTATTAGAAGTCATTAGAACCACAACGATATTAAAAGAAAAGATGAAGATTCCATTTTTCCATTGCTGTATGGGACAGTATGGTAAATTGCATAGAGTCTATTCAGGTTTGTTAGGATCAAGTATTGTATTATGTGTTCAAAACTATAACTCAAACTCTAACCCTAAAGAACAGCCTTTGCTTAAAGCAACTAAAACAGTTTTTGATAATTTAGATTTTACAATAGCAAAAGATGATTTAACCGGAACGAAAAAATGAAAGGATATTAAAATATGAAAGAATTTGTAAGTCCAGTCAAAGGGAAAACTTTCAAAATTGAAGAATTTCCTGATGAAATAATTGCGGAAAAAACTATGGGCGATGGCTACGGTATGTTTTTGACTGGCAATAGAGTTGTCGCTCCTTTTGATTGTGAAGTTAGAGTGTTATGTGATGCAGGTCATGCAATCTGCCTTGAAGCTAATAATGGTTTACAGATTATGATTCATATAGGCGTTGATACTTTTAAGATACAAGGAATGAATAAAATACATCGAAAAGTAGGAGATAAAGTTAAAAAAGGTGATTTATTAATTACAACCGATGTTAACAAATTAATTAAAAAAACAGGTAACTCAGCCACTGCTATTGTCTTTTTAAGTGGTGAAAAGATTACATTAATAAAAGATAAAATGAATGTTGATTATCTTGAAGAAGATATCATTAGAATGGAGGAAGTATGATAAAGACAATTGCGATATATCCTCATCCAGTAAATGAGGAGTATAGAAAAAAAGTTCAAAGAAAAATAAAGTTAGCATCAATATATGGTTTCGATGAAGTTTTTACTACCATTCATTTACCAGAAATATCTTTAGAAGAACAATTAGAAGCCTTTGAGTTTATTTCTAGATTAGCTAAAGAAGTCAATTTGGAAGTCACAGTTGATATTGGTGGTTACTTTTTTGATGATATTTTAGAAAATGAAGGAATATTGAATAAATTGAAAAATATTGATTTTGACTTTGTAAGACTTGATTATGGTAGTGATATCAATAAAACAAGAAAACTTTACTCGTTATTGTCCTTTAGGGGTATTGTTATTAATGCTTCTATCTATAATGAAGAAGAAATCACAAAAGAAATAGAATTATTAAAAGCTATTGATGAGAAAATTGAGATTAGAGCTTGTCATAATTTTTATCCTCAACCAGATACAGGAATAGATGAAACCTTTGCTCGAAATCAAGACCAACATTTTAAAGAAAGAGGAATTCCAGTTTATTATTGTATTCCAACATACTCAAATTCAAGAGGACCATTACACGAAGGATTGTGTACAGTAGAGAAACATAGATATCAAAGCATTACTTCAGTTTTGTCAGATTTATATATAAATTATGATTTGTCTG
>JAAZJL010000085.1 GCA_012800355.1 Erysipelotrichia bacterium
AAGAAATCCATGATGAAAATCAAATTACAGTGATTTCAATTACTCACGATATTGAAGAAGTTGCTCAAAGCGACAATGTTTTGGTGTTAGATAATGGAAAACTAGCTATGGCTGGAACACCTGAAAAGGTGTTTAATAATGAAAAAGTTATGGTTAATATGAAGTTAGATATTCCTTTTGTCTATAAATTAAGAAACAGTTTAAGAACTAAAGGTGTAAAAGTCTCTAATACCTTAGATTTAGAAAGGATGGCTAAAGAAGTATGTCAATACATTTTGAAAAAGTAGATCATATTTATAGTCCTAATTCTGTCTTTGAGTTTCAGGCTTTAGAAGATGTTTCTTTAGATATAAATATTGGTAAAATAACCGCCATTATTGGGGCAACTGGTTCTGGAAAAACTACACTTGTTCAACATCTAAATGGCTTACTGCTTCCATCTAAAGGATTTTTAACAGTTAATGATTTTACGATTAAGGCTGATGAAAAACCTAAAAATATTAAAGAATTAAGAAAGCAAGTGGGATTAGTTTTCCAATTTGCAGAATATCAATTGTTTGAAGAAACCTTAATTAAAGATGTTGCTTTTGGGCCTAAAAACTTTGGTGTTGAAGAAAAAGAAGCTGAAATGATTGCCACAAGAGCTTTAATAACTGTAGGAATTGATCCTAAAGATTTTGTCAAATCACCACTAGAATTATCAGGTGGCCAAAAAAGAAGGGTTGCAATTGCTGGTATTTTAGCCATGTCTCCTTCAATACTGGTTTTAGATGAGCCAACTGCTGGTTTAGATCCACAAGGAGCTAAATCAATGATGGAACTTTTCAAAATGCTAAATAAAGAAAAAGGCATTACCATTTTAATTGTTACTCATAATATGGAACACGTATTGGAGTATTGTGATGAGGTCGTTGTTTTAGAAAAAGGTAAAGTAATTATGCATACCGATAAAAAACAATTTTTCAAAAACGATCAATATATGGAAAAAGCTTCAATTGATCCTCCGATAATAATAGCTTTTAAAAAGATGTGTGAAGAAAAAGGAGTAACTTTTGATAGTGATGTTCTAACTATTGATAAACTTGTTAGTGAAATTGTTAAGAAAAGAGGTAGAAGATGAATAATATAACATTAGGTAAATATATTCCTTTAAACTCTTTTGTTCATAAATTAGACCCAAGAACTAAAATTATTGCGATGATGATTTTGCTAATTGCGATATTTATTCCGACAGGATTTGTAGGATATGGTATTATAGGCGTTTTCTTGCTTATTTCTTTAATTTCAAGCAAATTATCATTTTCATTTGTTTGGAAGAGTTTTAAACCATCATTATTTATGTTGGTATTTTTGCTTGTTATAAATGTATTTTTAATTAAAACTGGTGATGTTTGGTTAACTATCGGTTCATTTAACCTGTATAGTGGAGCAGTTATTCAAACTGTTTACATTGTTTTAAGATTATTATTAATGATTATTATTACAACAATGCTAACAGCAACAACTAAACCACTTGATTTAACGATGGGGTTAGAAGATTTGCTTTCACCACTAGCAAAATTAAATGTTCCAACTCACGATATTGCGATGATGATTTCTTTAGCTTTAAGGTTTATTCCAACTTTATTAGAGGAAGCTCAAAGAATTTTAAAGGCTCAAGCTTCTCGAGGAGTAGATATGGAAAGTGGGTCTTTCAAAGAAAAAATACAAGCGATACTGTCTTTAATTGTACCTTTGTTTGTTTCTTCTTTTCAAAAAGCAGATGATTTGGCAGATGCAATGGAAGCTAGAGGATATGTTGTTGGAGCTAAAAGAGTAAGATATAAACAACTGAAGTTTACTTTTTTCGATTTTATTACTTTAGTTAGTACCTCAGGATTATTGGTTGGGTTAATTTTATTGAGGGTATTATAAGATGAGATATAAGTGTGTAGTTTCTTATGATGGCAACAGATTTGCTGGTTGGCAAAAACAAGCAGATGATTTAACCATTCAGGAAACTATCGAAAAAGCTATTTCTAGAATTGTTAATCATGAAGTAGTTATTGTTGCCAGTGGCAGAACTGATGCTAAAGTTCATGCTCTAGGACAAGTCTTTCATTTTGAAACTGATAAAGAGATTAGCAATTTTCAAAAAGCAATTAACTCACAGTTGCCAGATGATGTTTATATTAGAAGTGTTGAGGAAGTAACAGAAGACTTTCATAGCCGTTTTGACGCTAAATATAAGCGTTATAACTATTTAATCAACAATGGGGAATATAACCCTTGTATGGCAAATTATAGCTGTTATATCAAAGAAAAGTTAGATATAGATTTAATGAAACGAGCTAGTGAAGTGTTTATTGGAACTTTAGATTTTACCTCTTTTAATGCTACTAAATTATGTGAAAATGAAAATCAAATAAGAACGATTTATAAAATTGAGATAACAAAAAAAGATGATTTAATTACGATTTCTTATTATGGTAATGGTTTTCTAAGGTATATGGTTAGAATGATAACTCAAACATTAATTGAAGCCGGATTAGGCAGTGTTTCAATTTCTGAAATACAAAAAATGTTAGATAAAAAGGATAAAACAGCTTGCAGTTATAATGCATCAGCTAATGGTTTGTATTTGGTGGAAGTAGGGTATAAAGAATATCAAAAAAATATGGAATAACGGTATCATATAAAGGTAATAAGCATCGGTGGCGGAATGGAAGACGCGTACGTTTGAGGGGCGTATAGCAACAGCTGTGTGGGTTCAAGTCCCATCCGATGCACCAGAAAGTAAACAAGTCCTAAAGATAGGACTTTTTTTCATTAAAAAAGCCCTTTTTCAGGGCTTTAGGTTTATTTTATGATACTACTGTCCAGCCTTTATATGAGCCATTATACTCAGTTAAATCTTGAGCTAATTGTAAGATAGATTTGCATAAAGATATTCTATTAGTATCTAGAGTATTTAGAATAATTAACTCATTATCTTTATCACTATGAGCAACATGGAGTCCTTCAATAGCAGCAATACTAGCATATCTATCTTTATCTTTAACTGAGTCAAATGTTGCAAAATGTTGTAAGTTTAAGGCCTTAGAAACATCAACTGTATCTAACATAACCCCAACCTGTTTAATGATTAATCTAATTTTACTATCTTTAATGCCAGGGTATGAAATGATACATTTATCCAAAAACTGTTCTTCAGTCATAAGTGAATCATCAATTTCTATTGGTTCTTCATGAATTGCCGTTTCAACAATTTCTTCTAAATCTTCAATTGCTACTTCGACAGAATCATCTTCTTCTAAACTTTCGATAATATCATTAATTAAATTAATTTCACCAACTTGCTCGTCAACTATCTTTAAGATAGTTTCATTATCGTCTTGTGGTAAATCAATTGGTGCTAGTGGAGTTTCTTCCATGGTAGCAGTTAGAAGTTCTTCAATATGTTCTTGTTGAACTTGTAAAGCAATTTCTTCCATTTCTTGTTCAACCGAAATATCTTCTTCGTCATTGGTTTCAACCACAATTTCTTCCGTTGATTCTTCTAAAACTGGTTCTTCAACTTCTATAACTTCATCAATTAATTTTTCTATTTCCTGGGAAATCGATTCATTAATAAATTTTTCTTCTTCGTTGATAATATCAGCAACAATAGAATTAATAAGAAGAGCTTGTTCTACAACACCTTCGCTTTCTTCTTTTACATCATCTTCAACTTCATCTTCCTCTTTGAAATAATCGTTGACCTCTTCTGAAGTTTTTTCATCATTTGGATTTTTAGTATCAGAAATGATTTCTTGAATTTCTTCAATGCCTTCTTTAACTTCTTCTACAATTCCACTAAGGTCAGCTGGATTTTCAATAAATGTTTCCACTATATCTCCAACAGTGTCAACCGTTTCAATTAATATTTCTTTACTGACAGAAACGATGCTTTCAGCAGTACTGCTAACTTTTTCCATCGCTTTCTTGTAAGGGTTTTTAGGTTGAACTTCAACCTCAATAAAATTAACTTTGTTTTGTTTGTCTAATTTCTTTTTTATGTAAGTTATAGCAGCAGCAACAGCAGCGGCAGTAACAACAACAGCAGGTATTATTTTTTTCATAATATTATCCTCACTTTTATTATTGGTATAAAAGTATTATAATATAAATGTGATTATTTTGCACATATATATGGAGGTTGATTAAATGCGTAAAAAAATATTTGTAGCATTATCAATATTATTAGTACTTGTAGGGTGTTCATCTAAAAATTTTGATCCAATTGTTTCTCAAGTCGTAGAGATAATTGAGATAAACAGCACTGAAGATCCATTAACATTTTTAAAAGATGTCGAAGAGGTTGGTCTTGTATTTACAATTGTTTCTTCAGATTTAGATGTAACTAAAGCTGGAGTATATACAATTGTCTATAATATTTCTCAAGGGCGAAAAAGTATTGAGAGATCGTATACAATAAAAGTTAGAGATTATGATGGACCAGTGATTACTATTGAAGATTCAATTGATATTTTATATGGTGGTTTGTTTATTTTAAAAGATGTGGCAACTGCCTATGATGCAACTGATGGTGATGTCAGTGCTTCTTTACATTATCAAGGCAGTATTGATGCTTATAAAATCGGAAGTTATAAAATCATAGTTAGTGCAACGGATCAATTTGATAATGTAACTAGTAAAGAAGTGGTAGTTAATGTAAAACAAGATGAAAAAGCATCATATAAAAAGACGATTTGTGGTACCTATAAAGATGAATCTTATCTAGCAGGGCAAGCTCCTACGCTAACCTTGAATGAAAATGGAACCTTTGAATTATATTTAAATAGTTGTTCAGTAGTTAATTTAGTTACTGGCAAGTATACTCAATATCAAGACACACTATATTTAGTTAGTAGCGATTATCACTTCAGCGCTATTGATGAAGAGGATTTGGTGAGATTTAAAATTCAAATTGATGGAACACTATTATTTGATTCCCAATTAGAAGTATGTGCTCCAAACTATGGAGATATCTTTAGTAAAGAAGTAAAAAATGACTTAAATTAATAAGTCATTTTTATTTGATGCTAAATGAAGACTCTTGGGGAATGATATCAATTTCTTTCATAAAATAGTCGTTAATTAAAATAAATTGTGACTTCTTTTGTAAATTATTAATCAAAAAAAGAATGTCACTTTTTTTCCCTTGAAACTGTGCTTCAACAGTACCATCAAGTCTATTTTTGGCCCAACCTGTGATATTTAATTTAATTGCTTCACGATAAAGAGTATATCTAAAACCGACATTTTGGACTCTTCCTTCAAAAATTACATAATATCTTATCATGATTTTATATTAATATTTTCCTTGGAAAAATCAACTGGTTTTTAATAAAAAAGGCTTGCAATAGGGAAATTGCTATGATAAGATATATAAGCGTTGAGAAATGGGCCTGTAGCTCAGTTGGTTAGAGCGCACCCCTGATAAGGGTGAGGTCGCTGGTTCAATTCCATTCAGGCCCACCATTTAATTCAATTCTCGGGGCGTTAGCTTAGTTGGGAGAGCGCCTGCCTTGCACGCAGGAGGTCAGGGGTTCGACCCCCCTACGCTCCACCAGAGAATAAATAAAACCTTGAAAAAGGTTTTTTTTGTATTTATAATGACTTTAATAGAGGGGATAAAGATGAAAAATTTTTTGAAGGGCTTGTTAAAAGTAATAAAAATTATCTTGATTTTAGTTATTATTTTAGTAATAATTTTTTCAGTGATTTATTTTTATTTAAAAAAGACCAACTATGATGATAAGTATTTAACAAGTATTGCAGAAGAAAAAACAATCCCTTTAGAAAATTGTTATTATGATTCAAAACAACAAAGTTTAATGCTAAGTTTAAATGATGAATTAATTTCTGCTTACTTTAAACCAGAAAATCTTAAAAGAGAATTAAGAAAACATGATTTAGAAGTTACTAATTACGGTTTTGATATTGATGTTAATAATAATGAAGTTTGTCTTTATGTTAAGGTTATATACAGAGACTTTTTAGAACTTGATGGTTATATTTTATTTGATTACAAGATACAGGATAACAACATTTTAATGAATATCAAAGAAGTTAAAATTGAAAAAATATTAAATGTTTCACTAGAAAAAATACAATAGTTAAAGATAAAAACTAATTACAAGATAAAATGTCCAGAAATTGAAGTCAGTCAAATGATTACTATTGATAGAAATTACTTAGTGATTGAGTCATATTTTGATGATACATTAACAATTAAGTATAAACTCTATGACTATATTTACAATTACTATAAAGCGGTTTATGAAGAAGCAGATGAAAGTTATGCTATTTATCGAACCATTAAAAAGTATGGTTTGGATAAATTTGTAGAAATTAATTATCCATATGTTGTTTCAGAACTAGAAAATTATGGAATTGATATAAGATAAATACCTTTATACGAATATAAAACACAGGAAAGTATAACTGGATAACATAACACTCTTTATTATTTATTAATGTTGACTAACTATTGTATAATAAGGGTGGTGATAAGATGAAAATTAAAATTAAAGGACCAGCAATGAAACCAATAATGATGGAGTTTTCTTGTGATATGAAAGCCGAGGAAATTTTAAATTTGGTTAAAGATAAAATGCCATATCCAATATATGGTTGTAAAGTAGATAATGCTTATCGTGGTTTATTACATAATGTTCATAGAGATTGTACGGTAGAGTTTTTAGATATTAGAACTTCAGCTATTTGGTATGTTTATCAAAACTCGCTAGTTTTATTATTTATTAAGGCTGTTCATGATGTAATGGATAAATCAGTTTTAGTTAATGTCAACAATTCTTTAAGTAAAGGATTATTTATTACGCTAAATAAAAATGTTAATCAAAAAACATTACGTTTAATTAAACAAAAGATGAATGAATTAGTAGAAAAAAACATACCAATAATAAAACAGCATACTTCAAGAGCTAAAGCAATTGAGATAGCCAAACACCATAAACAGCAAGAAACATGTCGCTTACTTGAAAGTATTCCATATTTAAATAATGTTGAAATATATTCTTTGGAAGACGAAGTAGAAATCTTTTATAATTTCTTAGTTCCTTCAACAGGTTATTTAAATTTATTTGAACTAAGACATTATAAAAATGGTGTTTTATTGAGGTTTCCCCATCAAAGTAATCCACTAGTTATTCCAGAGTTTGAAGAACAACCATTACTTTATAAAGCTTTTTCTGAAGTAAACAAATGGGGGCAGTTAACCAGTACTAACTATGTTTCTGATTTAAATAAGCAGATATTAACCAAAGGATTAAAAGAACTGTATTTGATGCAAGAGGCTTTACATGAAAAAAGAATTTCCGATATTGCTGATGAAATTTTGAAAAGTAAAAAGCGAATTGTTTTGATTTGTGGACCAAGTAGCAGTGGAAAAACTTCTTTTGCTAACAGATTAAGTATTCAATTGAAAGTTAATGGTTTAAATACTTTATGTTTAGGAACTGATGATTATTTTGTAAATCGTGATCAAACACCACTAGATGAAAAAGGCGAAAAAGATTATGAAAGTTTAAAAGCTGTTGATATTAAACTGTTTATCAGCGATATTAAAAGATTGTTAGACGGTCGAGAAGTAGATCTACCATATTTCGACTTTAATAAAGGAGAAAAGGTGTTTGGTACAAAAATTACAAAAATTGATAAAAGACAAATATTGATAATTGAAGGTATCCATGCTTTAAATGAACAATTAACAGTTGGAATTGATGATAACGAAAAATTTAAAATTTATATTTCACCATTTTCACCAATAAGCATTGACCATCATAATCGTATTCCAACCACTGATTGTCGAATGCTAAGAAGAATGGTTAGAGATTATCAGTTTAGAAATAGAAGTGTTAAACAGACTATTGCTGAATGGCCAAAAGTTAGAGCTGGAGAAGAAAAAAATATCTTTCCTTACAGCAACCAAGCTGATGTATTTTTCAATTCTAACTGTATATATGAATTTGCAGTACTTAAAAAATATGCCGAGCCTCTTTTAAATGATATTAAACTAGATGAAGAGGAGTATGCTGAAGCACAAAGAATGTTGTCATTTTTAAGGTTCTTTGATGTCGCAAATGATGATAAAATAATTGTAAATAATTCAATCATTAGAGAATTTATAGGTGGATCTATTTTGGTTCAATAGAAGAGGTAGATATGATAAAAATGAAAAAACCAACAGCGGTATCATTAAATGGCCAAATTGAAAGTGACTTATTGAAGAAAAGGGTAAAAAAATACGCTGATTTAAAAAACTTTTTTGAAATTGTCGATGAAAATATTAGCGATGATACTGTAATGTATGAAGTAGATATGGTATTAAAGGAAAATTGTGATATGCAGTATGCTATTACGACAATCCACCCTCTTTTAGTTAATGGTCAATGTAATATGACACAAGGTCATTTCCATGGCGATAAAGACTTCGGTGAGATATATCAAGGTATTTCAGGAAAAGGAGCGCTATTATTAGTTGATAAAGAAGGAAATACT
>JAAZJL010000086.1 GCA_012800355.1 Erysipelotrichia bacterium
CATGATTATTTGTGGAGAGTGCATAAAGCAGTTCCTGAAAAAGGAGAAATATCAATATTTAATAGAAGCCATTATGAAGATGTTTTAATCGCAAAAGTAAAGAAACTTTATAAATCACAAAATAAAGCAGATAGAATAAATGAAGATACTATTATTGAAAATAGGTATGAAGATATAAGAAATTTTGAAAAATACCTTTATAACAATAGTGTTAGAATTGTTAAGATATTCTTAAATGTTTCTAAAAAAGAACAGGCAGAAAGATTCTTATCAAGAATTGAAGAGCCAGAAAAAAATTGGAAATTCTCAGATAGTGATTTTGAAGAAAGAGTTTATTGGGATGATTATCAACAAGCCTTTGAAGATGCAATAAATGCTACTTCTACAGAAGAATGTCCTTGGTATATAGTTCCTGCAGATAGAAAGTGGTACATGAGATATGTGGTATCAGAAATAGTTGTAAAAACATTAGAAGAAATGAACCCAAATTATCCTGTAGTCACAAAAGAAACTCTTGAAAGATTTGAAGGATATAGAACAAAACTTCTTGAAGAATATAATTACGATTTAGATTCAATAAGAATAAATAAAAAAGACTAGTGAAATTGAGAAAAATAATAAAAGTTTTTTAATGGTGCTTAAAACTAAATGTTTTTGAGTAATAATTACCCAAATATTATAAATGTTTAATATAAAAAAATAGCCAACAAAAAAGAGGTCTAAACCTCTTAATATAATTAATTCACCTTTTTTAATTAACTGTTTCGTTATAGTTCTTTTTTAGTGGCTAAGTTTTATTTTGAGAAATCATCAAAGTAACCTTGGACTAATACTACTGGAGTTCCTTTATCTCCAGAGCCACTTGTTAAATCGCATAGTGAACCAATTAAGTCAGTTAACTGTCTAGGAGTTGTACCTACAGAGGCCATACTTTTTGAAGATTTATTATCTTTATCTTTGATGGCATTTGAAAGTGCTTCTTCTAATTGCTGACCATTTAAATCTTTAAAATCATTATCTGCTAAGTATTTTAATTTAATTTCATTAGGAGTGCCTTTTAAACCATCGGTGAAAGCGGGAGATACAACAGGATCTGCTAACTCCCAGATTTTTCCTTTAGGATCTTTAAAAGCTCCATCACCATAGACCATTACTTCCACATGCTTTCCAGTTTTATCTAACATTTTCTTTTGAATATCTAAAACCAAGTCTTTACACTCATTAGGGAATAATTTGATGGTATTATCACTAGCTTTATTAGAACCCAGCAAGCCATACATACTATTGTATCCAGAACCATTATTAGAAATTGTTAAGATATCATCCAGACCATAGATAATATTAGCGTTATTCTCTTTAAGGATGCGCTTAGTTCTAAAACGACTATGAATATCACAGACTAAAATATCCTTGGTATAGTTTAAGATTGTTTTTGGATTGTTAGCAAAGATAATTTCTGGCTTACAGCCAACGCTTTCAATAACATCTTTATAATAGGCAACGTAATCTACACCAGTAAAAGGGTGAACATTACAGCCAAATAATTGACGATATTGATTCAAAGTTAAAACATCACTATAGGGATTAACTTTTGCTTCATCCAGTTGATCATACGATAATAATTCATTTCCAACTTCATCAGAAGGATAAGATAACATTAAAGTTATTTTCTTAGCTCCTTTAGCAATTCCTTTTAAACAGACTGCAAAACGATTTCTACTTAAAATTGGAAAAATTACCCCAATATGTCCATTGGGATATTTGCTTTTGATATCAGCAGCAATATCATCAACACTAGCATAATTTCCCTGTGCTCTTGCGACAATAGATTCAGTAATAGAGATAATATCTCTGTTTTTTATGGCAAAGCCAATACTTTTACAGGCATCTAAAACACTATCAACAACAATTGTTGATAAATCATCATTTTCTCTAATTATTGGGCATCTTACTCCAATTGAAATTGTTCCAGTTTTTCTTTCCATAACGATACCCTCCTTGCAAAAATAATATACCTTATTTTCGCTTAAACGACAACAACACAATTTTTAAATTGTTGTCTTTAAATACTTAAAAGAATTTAAAAATGAGCTTATTTAAGCTCATCCTATTAGTAATAAATAAAAGTCATTTACATTAGTATTAGTAGGTCCAGTTATAATTAACTGATCCAACTTTTTTAAGCAGTTATAACTATCATAATTATTTAAATATTCACTTATATTTAACCCTAAAGAGAAGGCTTTTTGATAGGTGTTATTATCTATATATCCACCAGCAGCATCAGTAGGTCCATCGCTACCATCAGAACCAACACAAACAAGAGTTGTATTATTTAAGTCTTTAAATTTTTCAGCACACAATAAGGCAAGATGCTGATTTCTTCCCCCTAAACCAGAACCTTTTACCTCAATGGTAATTTCTCCGGTGAAAATAAAAGCTAGTTTATTAGAAGGATTTTGGTTGTTGAAGGCCAAATCAATTAATTTATCATAAAGAACTTTATAACTATAATTAACATCATCTTCTACAATAGTTGTTTTATACCCTTTTTTTGTGCAGATATCTTTTAAATTATTAGCCAACATTTTTACCGAACCAATTAATGTGGTATTTACATTATTTAGATTAGTGATTGTATCATTATTAATAATTGATTCAGGAAGATTCAAGTTATATTTTTTATTTATATTTATTACTTGTTTTTTAAAAGTGGAATCATTAACAGTTGGTCCAGAAGCAATGGAATCTAACTGGTCAGAAATAACATCACTTAAAATGAAATTGTGAAGAGTTGCTGGATAACAATGTCTGGCGAATTTGCCGCCTTTTACATTAGAAAGTCTTTTTCTTATAGTATTAATTTCTTGGATATCAGCATTAGAATTAATTAATTTTTTATTAATTTGTTGAAGGCAGTTTAAATTGACATCAGTATCTTCAAATAAAGCACTTGCACCACCAGATAAAAGAAAAAGAACATCATCATTGGCATTTAAGTTTTTAGTTACTTCTAAAACCTTTTTTGTAGCGATTAAACCATGTTCATCAACAATAGGATGACCAGCTTCATATATTTCAAAATCTTGGATGATGCCATTACTATGGTTATATTTAGTAATAACAATTCCCTTATCAATTTTTTTGTTAATTATTTCAGTAACTGTTTTAGCCATAAGCCAACTAGCTTTGCCCACAGCTATAACAAAAAGTCTGCCATCATTAAAAGAAATATGCTTTAAATATTTTCTTAAAGCTATGTTAGGTTTACTTTGATTAATGCTGTAATTAATTATTTCATAGATATCTTGATTCATATTTCAATTATAAATCAACAATAGTGAAATAACAAAAAGTATAAGTTTTTTATATTTTCAACCTTTAAAATAAAAGTGTTGTATAATTAAATTATCTTAATTATTATTTCTGGAGGAAAAAATGGATAGATTAAAAGAACTTAATGAAGCTAAAGCAGCAGCAGAAGAAGTAATTGCAAGAATTGACAATGCTATATCATCTTTAGGTAGTGCATCATCTTGGGGAATATTTGATATATTCGGTGGTGGACTTATTTCAAGTATCATAAAAAGAGAAAAAATTAGCAGTGCCAATAATGATATTAGAGAAATAACTTCTTCGCTAAATGTCTTAAATAAAGAATTAGAAGATGTTAATATGCATCTGCCTGAAGAAATAAGCAATAATGTATCTGATGAAGTTTTTGATATTTGGTTTGACAACATTTTTACCGATATCAGAGTACAAGGTGAAATAACAGACTCGCTTAATAATTTAAGAGATTTTAGAAAATCTGTGGTTGAAATAATTAAC
>JAAZJL010000087.1 GCA_012800355.1 Erysipelotrichia bacterium
CTATTGAAGTGGAATTATTTGAAAACACTTCAGATGTTGAAAAAAATATTGTTTTAAAGAATCACCAATTTCGTTTTGATTCATCTTTTGATTTTTTAAGATCTCAAACAACTAGAGAAATGGCTGAGTTTGCTTCAGTAGTTCCAAAAAACAATACGATAGCTTTAAATCCAGGTATGATAACGATAGATAATGAATTATATAAACGTTATTCTGGTGAATTAAAAGTAGTGTTTACTAGTAAAAAAGCAAACGAAAAAATAAATGTTGTGGGTATGATTTTAAATCCAGATGATATAATTAGATTGCGCAGATTCAGAGAAGGATATTTATATAAATTTGTGGAAAGAGATAGTTAATGAAAGTTAAAGTAGAAATAGATGTGACACCTAAAGAATACTTTGACCATCTATGTGATGTAATGATTAAAGATATCAAGAAAAACACTAATAAAGATGTGGATACAAAAATGCTCGTTGATGGTTATAGTTATAAAAAGACTATTAGTAAAAAGAAATTGACTGCTAACATTTTAATGACAATTGGCCCACTCATTCCAGATAAGTATTTTCTAGTAAATTATGAAACAAAAGATACAAAGTGTTTATATTATTATGATTTCAGTATTGAAGATGATAAAAATTATGTAACATATTGTGAAGAAACAAATTACAAAGAAGAAAATGTTGGTACCTATGTTGGAAATTTAAGAAAGAAATTTAGAGCTAAAGCTATTGAACAAAATGCGATCAGAAATATTGAATTGACCAATATTTATATAAAAAACAACAAAAAATAGGAGGGTAATTATGGTTAATATTAGGAATTTAGGTACGGAGCAAAGAAATCAGAAAACATTAAATCTAGATTCACTTTCAACAATGGAAATTGTTGAAATTATGAATGAAGAAGATTTAAATGTTGTAGCAGCGGTAAAAAAAGGCTTACCTCAAATTGTAGAAGTTGTAAAAGCAATGATTGAAGCCTTAAAAAATGGTGGTCGTATTATTTATGTTGGTGCTGGAACTTCGGGTAGAACAGGTATTATTGACGCGGTAGAATGTGGACCTACATTTGGCTGTACAACGGAGTTTTTAGGTTTAATAGCAGGTGGAAATAATGCTGTATTTAAAGCTGTTGAAGGAGCAGAAGATAGAAAAGACTTTTGTGTTCAAGACTTAAAAGACAATAACTTCTGTAAAAAAGATCTACTAGTTGCAGTAGCTGCATCAGGAAGAACACCATATTGTATCGGAGGCATTGAATATGCTAAAAAAGTTGGAGCTAAAACAGCTTGTGTATGCTGTAATATTGATACAATAATTGGTTCTTTAGTAGATTATCCAATTGAAGTATATGCAGGACCTGAAGTGTTAACGGGTTCAACAAGATTAAAATCAGGAACATGTCAAAAAGTCATAATCAACATGCTATCAACAGCAACTATGATTGGTATGGGTAAAGTTTACAAAAACTTAATGGTAGATATGACTCCTACTAATGAAAAACTTATTGAAAGGTGTAGACATATTGTTATGTCGGCAACTGATTGTGATTATGAAACTGCAGATAGAGTATTAAAACAAACTGAAAATAACAATGTTAAGGAAGCGATTGTTATGATCTTAATGGGTGTTGATTATAAGACAGCCAAAGAAAAGTTAATTAAAAATAATGGTTTTGTTAGAGAAGCATTAAAAAACTAAACATAAAAAAAGCACAAGGTGCTTTTTTACTTCCATGAGTTTGTATTGTAACCTTTTTCGGCTATTTTTTCTAATGCTTGCCATAAATCAATCGCATTTTTAACTCCTTCAATTCTGTTATCCATTGGCCAGCGAAAGAACTCAAAAGTAGCAGTTGACTTATAATTAATTTCATTGAGAGCCTTTATTATATTGATATAATTTATTGTTCCGAAACCTATCGGTAGATGAAGATCTTTATCTGCAAAATTATCATGTAAATGCAGTTCAAATAGTTTATCATTCATAATTTTTATTACTTCAGGATGATTTACTTTATCAATATTTCCATGACCACAATCAAAACAGTAACCAACATTAGGATGATCTATATCATTAACTAGTTTTACTAAGTCATTAATTTGACTATAAAATCTTCCCCCAAAGATGTTTTCCAAAGCTATTTTAATTCCTTTTTCTTGAGCAATATCGCCAAAATAACGAATGTTTTCAACAATTATTTGATGAATTTGTTCTGCACTGTAAACTTCTAAGGCTTCATTATAAGTTTTTTTATGATCAGAAAATCTACCAATTGATAATGCACCAGGATGAACAACCATGACTTGAGGTTTTAAAATATGATATAAATCAATACTTTGTTTCATTAGTCCTCGGCAGAAACTTTGTGTTGGATAATCTTTATCAAATATAGGGCCATTAAAATGAAAAGAAGTGATTGTGACATCATTATCAAAACAAAATTGTTTGATTTTATTTATACCAATAAAATCATTTTCGTTTGGATTGAAAAATAATTCATCGTTCCATTTAGTGTTAATATATTTGATGTTTAACTTTTGAACTACTTCACTGTATTGCTTTGCTCTTTCTTCATCAAATAAACCATTTTCATTTTTGAAATTCATATGTATAGAACATTGTCGCATATTACTTACCTCATTTAACTATTAAGTAGTTTTACTTACTGTCTAATTATATATTAAATAACCATCCTAAATAAATGAAATTTTAGAAAAAATAAAGGGAGGCTTAATTGTTTCTTGTCAAGCAAGATTAGGATGGCCTATGTATGGCTCTGAAATTATGGCAGCATTTGCTATGGCTGCCCAGATTGGTGGAGCGGTAGCAATTAGAGCTACAGGTAAAAATGATATTGTTGCTATTAAAAAGAAAACAAATCTTCCAATAGTCGGAATCAATAAACAATTCAGCGATTATCCTGTATATATTACTCCTACTTATGAAAGTGCAAAAGAAATTTTAGATGTTGGTATTGATGTTATAGCTTTAGATACTACTGATAGAAAAAGGCCCAATAACGAAAAATATAAAGACATCATTAAAAAAATTAGAGCAAATTACCCTAATGTATTAATTATGGGAGAAATTTCAACGATTGATGAAGCTATTGAAACATTAAAACATGGAGTGGATTTAATTTCTACCACACTAGCTGGTTATACTGAGCAATCAAAAGAAATAAAAAGCATTGACTTAGATTTGATAAGAGAAATTAAGAAAATTAGCGGGGTACCAATTATAGCTGAAGGCAAAATTAAAACAGTAGAAGATGCGCTAAATGCATTAAAAGCAGGAGCATATTCAGTAGTAGTAGGAACATCTATTACAAGACCAGAAATTATCACAAAACGATTTGTTGAAAAGATTAAGGAGTTTTAGGATGATTAATATTAATAAATGCGATATAAAAGAAACTGTTAATTATTTGAATTCTGTAATTGAAAAAAAATATATCCCAGGAGTAAGTTTTGCTGTTGTAACTTCTAATGACTCATTAGATTGTTACCTTGGAAATATGACTTTTGATGATGATTCAGAAGTAATTAATAAAGATTCTTTGTATGATCTTGCAAGTGTGACTAAAGTTGTTTCAACAACAACATTAGCATTAATGTGTATAGAAAAAGGCTTAATTTCTTTACAGACTAAAGTAAAAGAGGTGTTGAAAGATTTTCCTTATGAAGATATAACATTATTGCATTTATTAACTCATACATCAGGAATATGCGCGGATGATAAAAGATATAAGAAATTTTATGGCGAAAAGAGCATAAAAAAGTTCATATATGAAAAAGAACTGAATTTTGAACCTGGAACTAAAGTTGAATATTCTGACTTTGGTTATGTCGTCTTAGGATTTTTGATAAAAGAATTGACAGGTATGCAATTGGATAAGTTAGCTAATAAATGGATTTTTAAACCATTAGATATGAAAAATACTATGTATTGTCCATCAGATTTTGGTAAAAACGCTTATTGTGTGCCAACAGAAATAACAAAAGACAGAGGATTAGTAAAAGGATATGTGCATGATGGAAAAGCATTTAGACTAGATGGATTAAGTGGTAATGCGGGATTGTTTTCTACCGTAAGTGATTTAACGAAATTTGTTCAAATGATTTTAAATAACGGAAATTATAAAGGAAAACAAGTTCTATCTATTAGTACAGTCAGACTATTAAAAAAATGTTACACTTCTAATTTAAATTTAAGAAGAACACTCGGTTGGATAGTAAATGAAAGCAGTAGCCCAATGGGAGATTATTATAGTGATGTATGTCTTTTCCACACTGGCTTTACTGGAACTTCAGTTTATATTGATTTTGAAAGAAATTGTGGAATTATTTTGTTGACTAATAGAATACATCCTATTAGGGATAATCCAAACATCACAAGTATAAGAAATATTACTCACAATTTATTATTACAGGCATATGACCAAGCAAAGGAGGATTAATTATGGGGGTTGTTTTAGCAAGAGTAGATGAAAGATTGATTCATGGACAAGTAGCAACAGCATGGCTAAAAAGTTATCTGGTAGACATGATTATTGTTGTTGATGATGAAAGTGCAAATGATGAGTTACAAACAATGCTACTTAAAATGGCAGCATCAGGAACTGTTCAAACTGAGGTATGTACTATAGATGGAGCAGTAGATATCATTAATGAGAATATTAATAAAAAAATATTCTTATGTGCAAAATCACCATTGGTTTATCGAGAATTAATGGATAAAGGCATAAAAATACCTAATATAAATATTGGCGGGATATACGCTAGAGAGGAAAGAAAGCAGTACTATAGTACAGTTTTCTTAACTGAAGAAGAAAAAGATATAATTTTAAGTCTAGAAACCTACGATACCAAAGTTGAGTATCGTATGGTTCCAAATAGTAATGAAATTGACATTATTGAAGAACTAAAGAGAGGGGAGGAATAATAATGAATTTTATTCAAGTTTTATTACTGAGTTTATTTATTGCTTTTATGGCAGTTGAAACTTACTGGTGGGGAGGAGCAATTTATATTGCGCGTCCTGTATTTGCTGGGCCTCTAGTAGGTCTGTTAATGGGTGACATACAAACAGGTCTATTAGTTGGTGGAAGCGTTGAAATGATGTTTTTAGGTGGATTAGCGATGGGAGCATATTCACCACCAAATGCTTACATAGGTGGAATGGTTGGAACAGCAATGGCTATACTATCTGGTGGAAACATGGAGGTTGGTATTGCTTTAGCTTATCCAATTGGTGTTTTAGTTCAAATGCTCAACTATATAGTAA
>JAAZJL010000088.1 GCA_012800355.1 Erysipelotrichia bacterium
GAGAACTGATAATTTTTTAAAACATAAGAAAAGGGCTCATCAAGAACACATATTTACATAAAAAAGCGGATATTTTTTCCGCTTATGTTTGATTTATTTTGGGACATTTTCCCATATTATTGACATATTTATATCATTAAATTAATGAAAATATCTTTAAATCAATTAAAATATGATTATATGATGTTATTTTACTAAACATTTAGTAATCTTTCTTTTCAGTAATAATACGATTCATCTTTATATCGTTTTGTGCAATTTCAATCTTATCTAACTTTTGGACTTCAAAAGCAACCAAAAACTTTTTTCCTTGATAGTCTTGCAAATATTTATCATAATAACCTTTACCATGACCAAGTCTATTTCTATTTTCATCAAAACCCACACAAGGAACAACGATTATATCAATGTTTTCTTTTTTTATTGTTATTCCTTCTTTTGGTTCTAAAATGTTAAAACTACCTTCAACAAACTTATCTGAAGCATAAGCGTTAATTACATCGTTTTCAACTACTGGAAAACAAAGTGTTACACCTTTTCTTTTAAGCAAGAAGTGTAATTTTTCTAAATTAACTTCATCTTCTAAAGCCATATAAGACATTACTATTTCAGGATTATAAACTTCAATTAAATCATAAAGTTTTTGAGCAATGATATCAGAATAAATATCCTTCTCAAATTTTGATAGTTTTTTTAATCTTTTTCTTATTATTTGTCTTTGGTTAAATTTGCTCATAAAAATTAACCTCATCAATAAGCCTTTGTTTTAGCGTTGTTTTTCTTAAACTCATTTCTTTAGCAACTATACCTTTAAAGAATGCTTCTTTTTGACCAACAAAAATCAAACTTTTATAAGCTCTGGTTACTGCTGTATAGATAAGTCTTTTTTGAAGCATAATACTGTATTCTAATGACATTGGTAGTATGACTATTGGATATTCACTTCCTTGTGATTTATGAACAGACATGCAATAGGCATGGGCTAGATTAGAAAAAGTATCGTGTGTATACTCTACTATTCTGCCTTCAAAATCTGCAATGATACGATTTTGATTATTGTGATCTTCACTAGCAAAAATAACTTCTACAATAATTCCAATATCTCCATTGTAAACATCATCATCAGGTTGATTTTTCAGTTGTAAAACCTTATCACCTAACCTAAAAGTTCTATAACCTACTTGAAGTTGCCTTTTATTTTTGGTGTATGGATTAAACTTTTTTTGTAAGGCAACATTTAAATTTTCAATTCCATTAACTCCTTTGTGTTTAGGGGCTAAAACTTGAACATTCATAAAACCTTCTTCTAAAGTTTCGTATTTATTTAAAGCATGCTCGACAATTTGTAAAGTTATATCTTTAATATCTGTTTTATCACATTCAAAAAATCTAATTTCATTATTAGTAGGAATCTTAGTTACTTCTTCATTTTTGATATCTTTAGCTAAATAAATGATATCACTGCCCTCTTTTTGACGATAAATTTTATCTAATTTTATTACTTTAAATAACTCTGATTCAATTAAATCTTTTAAAACTGTTCCCATTGCTACTGAAGGAAGCTGGTCAGCATCACCGATAATTATTAACTTTTTAAGCAAACCACAAGCTTTTAATAGATTATAGAAAAGATATTGATCAACCATTGAAAATTCATCGACAATTAAAATATCCACATTTAAAGGATCATTTTCATCTTTGGCAAATTTGCCAGTTTCTTTATCCCATAAAAGCAGTGAATGAATGGTTTTTGCTTCACAACCAGTGAGTTCGGTTAATCTTTTAGCTGCCCTACCAGTTGGAGCAACTAAGTTTATATTGTAATTGGAATATAAAAGTTCACTAGTTTTAATCATTGCTTTAACAATCGTTGTTTTACCCGTACCTGGTCCACCAGTAATGATTAAAAGATCATTTTCATAAAATGACATAATTGCTTGCAGTTGATCTTGATCATACTTAATAGCTAAGTTTTCTTGTACAGAACTGATGGCATTTTGAGCAGTGTTAATATCAACTTCTTTTAAGTGTTGTTGAGGAAAGAAAGCCAAATATTTAGATATATAGATCTCCGCATCATATTGAGAAATATGATAAATCCTATTTTCCTCAATATAAGCCAAACGATGCATAATTAATCTTTCTATTATCCCATCTTCATCAACAAGATACTGACCAATATTTTTATTTAAATGTTTTTTAAAATCATCTAAATCTAAATATGTATCACCATTACGCATACATAAAGACATTAATAAATTTTCACCATAAGCTGTTAATCTATTGATATCATCTTTTTCAAAAC
>JAAZJL010000089.1 GCA_012800355.1 Erysipelotrichia bacterium
AGGAATAAATTATGGGAAAAATTATCGGAATTGACTTAGGTACAACAAACTCATGTGTAGCAGTTTATGAAAATGGCGAAGCTACAATTATTACAAATCCAGAAGGAAATAGAACTACTCCGTCAGTAGTAGCATTTAAAAGTGGTGAAAAAATCGTTGGTGATGCTGCAAAACGTCAGGTAGTTACAAATAAAAACTCAGTTACATCAATTAAAAGATTAATGGGTTCAAATCAAAAAGTAGAATTAGAAGGAAAAATGTATACTCCTCAAGAAATCTCAGCAATGATTTTGGCTTATATGAAAGATTATGCTGAAGCTTACTTAGGCACAAAGGTTACTGATGCAGTTATTACTGTTCCAGCTTACTTTAATGATGCTCAACGTCAAGCTACCAAGGATGCAGGAAGAATTGCGGGCTTAGAGGTTGCTAGAATTATCAATGAGCCAACAGCGGCTGCTTTAGCATTTGGTATTGATAAGACTCATGTTGAACAGACAGTATTAGTTTATGACTTTGGTGGAGGAACATTTGATGTTAGTATCTTGCACTTAGCTGATGGTACTTTCGAAGTACTGGCAACAGCTGGTAACAACAAACTAGGTGGCGATGATATTGACAACTTAATCGTTGATTATATCTGCGATGGTTTTAAAAAAGATTATGGTATTGATTTGAAGAAAGACAAGATGGCTTTGCAGAGAATTAAAGAATCAGCTGAAAAAGCTAAAAAAGACTTATCTTCAATGAAGGAAGTTCAAATCTCAATTCCATTTATCTCAGCTAATTCTGATGGACCATTACATGTTGAAACTTCATTAACCAGAGCGAAGTTTGAAGATATGATTAAACCAATCATTGAAAAAACAGTAGGACCAATCAGACAAGCTTTAACTGATGCAGGTTTAACAAAGAGTGATATTGATCAGGTATTATTGGTTGGTGGTTCAACAAGAATTCCTGCAGTTCAAGAAGCTGTTAAAAATGAATTAGGAAAAGAACCTAATAAGAGTGTTAACCCAGATGAAGTAGTAGCTATGGGTGCTGCAATTCAAGGTGGAGTCTTAAAAGGTGATGTTAGTGATGTGTTATTGTTGGATGTTACACCACTTTCATTAGGTATCGAAACATTAGGTGGAGTTATGACTAGATTAATCGAACGTAACACAACTATTCCAACCAGTAAATCACAAATTTTCTCAACTGCAGCTGATAACCAACCAGCAGTAGACATTAATGTGTTACAGGGTGAAAGACCAATGGCAAAAGACAACAAGTCTCTTGGTATGTTCAAACTAGATGGTATCGCTCCAGCTAGAAGAGGTATTCCTCAAATTGAAGTAACATTTGACATTGATGTTAACGGTATTGTTCATGTATCAGCTAAAGATAAGGGAACAGGTAAAGAGCAATCAATTACCATTACTAACTCTTCAGGATTATCAGAAGAAGAAATCGAAAGAATGGTAAAAGAAGCTGAACTACATAAAGAAGAAGATGAAAAACGTAAGGAAGAAATTGAATTACGTAACCAAGCAGAAGGATTAATCATTCAAATTGAACAGACATTAACTGATAATGCTGATAAAATTGATGTTAATCAAAAAGCAGAAATTGAAAAATTGAAAGAAGAATTACAAACTGCTTTAGATAATAACGATTATGATACATTAAAAACTAAATTAGAAGCTTTACAGCAAGCTGCTCAAGCAATGGGTGAAGCAATGTATCAGCAACAAGCACAACAACAAGACATACATCAAGATGCTAATACAAATACAAATAGCTACGATGATAATGTCATGGATGCTGACTTTACTGAAAAGTAAAAATATGATATAAAATCTAATGGCTAGCAATTGCTAGTCATTAGATTTACTAGGAAGGGATAATTATGGCACAAAAAAGAGATTATTATGAGGTCTTGGGTCTTGATAAATCAGCAAGTGAAGATGATATCAAAAAAGCCTACAGAACTCTAGCAAAAAAATACCATCCAGATTTAAACAAAGACAAAGATGCTCCTGAAAAGTTTAAAGAAGTTCAGGAAGCTTATGAAGTTTTAAATAATCCACAAACTAAAAGCACTTATGACCAATTTGGTCATGCTGGATTAGAAAGTAGTGGTTTCAATTTTGATAACTTCAGTTTTGACAACTTTGGCTTTGGTGGTTTTGGTGATTTAGGAGACATTTTTAGTTCCTTCTTTGGTGGTGGAATGGGTGGTCAAACTCGTTCACGTAGCAGTAATGCTCCAAGAAAAGGCCAAGACAAATTCATGAGCATGAGAATTGACTTTATGGAATCAATTAAAGGTTTAACCAAAACATTGAAATTAGAGGTTGAAGAACAATGTTCAGAATGTTTAGGTTCTGGAGCAAAAAGTAAAAATGATATCAAAACTTGTCCAACTTGTCAGGGAACAGGTAGAACAGTAAGAACTCAACAAACGATGTTTGGTATGTCACAGGTTCAAACTACTTGTCCAAATTGTGGAGGAACAGGTCAAGTTATTGAAAATAGATGTCCTAAGTGTAAAGGCTCAGGATTTAGTAAAAAGAAAATTGAAGTAGAAGTAAATATTCCAGCTGGAATTCAATCTGGACAGCAACTGCGTATTGCAGGCAAAGGAGATAGAGGATTCAATGGTGGACCTAATGGTGATTTATATATTGAAGTTTTGGTTACCTCACATGAGTATTTCCAAAGAAATGGCAATGATATCTATATTACTGTTCCACTATCAATCATAGATGCAACTTTAGGTACCAAGATTGATGTTCCAACCGTTCAAGGTGATGTCCAACTGACAATACCTTCAGGCACTCAACCAGAACAAAGATTTAGATTAAAAGGAAAAGGTGTCAAGGATATAAGAAGTTCTTACTATGGTGATCAGTATGTCATCGTGGATGTTAAAGTTCCTACATCATTAAATAGAGAAGAGAAAGAATTATTTAATAAATTGAAAGATATCGAAAAGAAATCAAAGAAATCGGTATTTGAAAGATTTAGAAACTCTTTTAAGTAACAGTAATGTTACTTTTCTTCAAAAAACAATTTAGCACTCTAGTGATATAAGTGCCAGAAAGGAGTTAGTCTATGGATTTTAATAAATTTTCACAGAAACTACAAAGCATACTATTAAAAGCTAATCAACAAGCCAGTCAATTACGACATAGCGAAATAACTACCGTGCATATGTTTTGCGCCATCTTTTCAGATGATGTGATTGATGGTTTATTAAAAAGACTTAAGATAGATAAACAAGCTTGTTTAAAAGATGCGGAAAATAGATTAAATAATATTGCGACTGTTGATTATATTCCCCAGCCTATCTTTAATCGTAAAGTTAATGATGCCATTATTGAGGCATTAAACTGGGCTAAAGATAATGATGAAACATTTTTAACGGTCGCTACAGTCTTTATCCATTTATTATTTAATGATTCACCAATTTCCAATGGAATCGTTAAAAAATATGGCTTAACAAAAACACAAGTAATAAATCAAGAATTAGAGAGACGTGGTGGTAAAAAGATGAATGAAGCAACAAGTGAAGAAAACTTAGAAGCATTAGAAAAATATGGCAGCAATATCGTTGAAGCTGTCGCAGATGGAAAAGTAGATCCTGTTATTGGTCGAGATGAAGAGATTAGAAGAATAATCGAAATCTTATCGCGTAAAACCAAAAATAATCCAGTTTTAATTGGTGAGCCAGGTGTTGGTAAAACGGCAGTTGTTGAAGGTTTAGCTTGGCGATTATATAAACAGGATGTTCCTTTAAATTTAAAAAATAAAAGACTCATTGAATTAGATATGGGTGCTTTGATTGCGGGAGCTAAATATCGTGGCGAATTTG
>JAAZJL010000090.1 GCA_012800355.1 Erysipelotrichia bacterium
AAATGGTAAGTTACAACAATTCAACTGTGAAAAGATTTATGATGCTATTTGTGCTGCTTTAAACAGTGCTAATGTAACTGATAAAAATCACGTAGCCTGGGAAATTGCTAGTGAAATAAAACAAGAACTAATTTTAAACAACACAAAAATAATTGAAATTGAAACATTACAAGATTTAGTTGAGGCTAAACTAATGACTTCGGGATTAACAGATGTTGCTAGAAAATATATTCGCTATCGTTATGATAGAGAAAGAATTAGACAAAGCAAGTCTAAATTAATGATTGATATTTCCGAGAAATTAAATGCGACTAATGTAGAAAATCAAAATGCTAACTTAGATGAAAAGTCTTTTTCAGGTAGAATGAATGAAGCCAATAGAGTCGTAATGAAAGACTATGCTTTATATAATTGTATGAGTGAAATGGCTAGAAACAATCATTTAAACAACGAAATCTATATTCATGACTTAGATTCATACGCTGTTGGTATGCATAATTGTTTATCAATTCCTTTCGATAAGCTTTTAGCAACTGGTTTTACTACTAGACAATGTGATGTCAGACCACCAAAATCAATTAATACCGCTATGCAGTTAGTAGCTGTTATTATGCAACTGCAGTCTTTACAACAATTTGGTGGAGTAAGTGCTACTCATTTAGATTGGACAATGGTTCCTTTTGTAAGATACTCTTTCTATAAACACTTTAAAAACGGACTTAAATACATTGAAGAAGGTTCTTTAGATTTTGGAAAAGATGAAGCAAAAGATGTTTCTATCAATGATGAAAGATATAAAAAATACCCTAAAGCATATAAATATGCTTATGAAATGACTGAAAAAGAAACTCATCAAGCAGTCGAAGCTATGTATCATAACTTAAATACTTTACAATCAAGAAGTGGTCAGCAATTACCATTTTCTTCAATAAACTATGGTACTTGTACTTTAGAAGAAGGTAGAATGGTTACTAAAGCTTTATTAGAAGTTTCTATTGAAGGTTTAGGAGCTTTACATAAAACTCCAATTTTCCCTTGTGGAATCTTCCAATGTATGAAGGGAGTCAACAGAAAACCTGGTGAACCTAACTATGATTTATTTAAACTGGCATTAAAATCAACTTCTTTAAGACTTTACCCTAACTACGTTAATGTCGATTGGTCAAACAATGCTGGCTATGACATTAATGATCCTAAAACATATTTAAGTACTATGGGTTGTCGAACAAGTAATGGATATGACATCAATGGTTTAGAACAAACAAAAGATGGAAGAGGTAATATCTGTCCTGTCACAATAATTATGCCTACTTTAGCTATGCAAGTTAAAGGAGATGTTGAAAAATTCATGGAATTGTTGGATAAAAAAATACATGAAGCTAGAGACATGTTATTAGAAAGATTTGAATGGATTGCTTCTCAACCAGCATCTAGTGCTAACTTCATGTATGAAAACAACACTATGGAAGGCTATATACCAGAAGAAGGTATTAGAAGTGCTTTAAAACATGGCACCATTGTTATTGGACAATTGGGACTAGCGGAAACACTTCAACTTCTTATTGGAAAAGATCATACTGAACCAGAGGGTATGCAGCTGGCAAAACGTATTGAGCAATTATTTAAAGATAGATGTGATCAGTTTAAACAACAATATAAACTTAACTTTGGGGTTTATTATACTCCTGCTGAAAATTTATGTTACACAGCTTTAAATAAGTTTGTTGAAAAATATGGTGTGATTAAAGATGTCAGTGATCGAGAATTCTTTACTAACTCAATGCATGTTCCTGTTTATAAAGAGATGACTCCATTTGAAAAAATTGATATTGAAGCTCAGTTAACTGGTTATTCAAATGCTGGTTGTATTACTTATGTTGAACTAGAAAGCACTAGTAAGCACAATATTGAAGCCTTAGAAACTTTGGTTAACTATGCAATGGATAAAGATATTCCTTACTTTGCGATTAATATTCCTAATGACACCTGTTTAAAATGTGGTTTTACTGATGAATTTAATGATTGTTGTCCAATGTGTGGCAGTCAAGAAATTCAACAGTTAAGAAGAGTTACAGGATATTTAACTGGCAACTATAAAACAGCTTTCAACAAAGGGAAAATAGAGGAAACTGAAATGCGTGTTAAGCATAATAAGATTTACTAGAGGTAAAATATGAATTATTTAAAAATTGAAAGTTCATCATTATCTAACGGCTTAGGTTGGCGTGTTGTTTTATGGGTTAGTGGTTGTAGTCATAACTGCCCTTTTTGCCAAAATCCAGAGACTTGGGACAGTAAAGCTGGTAAAAAATTTACTGCTAAAGAAAAACAATTGCTTATTGAATTATTAAAACCAGATTATATTAATGGTTTAACTTTATCTGGTGGTGATCCTCTATTTGAAACAAATAGAGATGATATCTTGAAGCTAGTAAAAGAATTAAAAGCTGTTTATCCAAATAAAGACATCTGGTTATACACCGGTTATACCTTTGAAGAAATTAAAGACTTAGAGTTGTTAAACTATGTTGATGTCTTAATTGATGGAAAATTTATCAATGAAGATAGAGATATTACCCTTGCCTTTAGAGGTTCAAGTAATCAAAAAATAATTGATGTAAATAAGTCATTAAAAAATGATAAAACCGTAGAACTAAACTTGTAAATCATTTTTTAATCTTCCATACGAAAAAAGCAGTAACACTGCTTTTTTCATTTGATTTTTCTGTATTTAATTAATCAGCTGCCTTAAAGTTATAAACTGGTTTTATAATATCAATTATATCCACACATCCTTGAATATCTTCAATAATATTATCAATTGATTTATAAGCCATTGGAGCTTCATCAAGTGTTGATTTATTAATAGAAGTTGAATATATTCCTTCCATAGTTTTTTTATAAGCATTTAAATCAAAAGTTTGTTTAGCTTGTGTTCTAGACATAATTCTACCAGCACCATGAGGGGCAGAATAATTCCATTCTGGATTACCCTTTCCCTTTGCTAGGATACTACCATCTCTCATGTTAATTGGTATTAACACCAACTCATCTTTATGGGCAGAAATAGCACCTTTACGTAGAATCATTTCTTTTATATTTATATAGTTGTGAATAGTATGAAAAGTAGACAATGGTTTCATACTTGTTTTTTCTAATATAATCTCGGCAATTTTTTCACGGTTTCTTTGAGCAAACTTTTGACAAATTTCTATATCATGTAGATAATCATCTAAATAAGAACCATAAAGATAACAAAGATCTTTTGGAATATTACTTTCTTTGGTTTCCCAATTTTTTTCTAAGTTTTTTAGAGCTTTTTGTATTTCATTGCGACGTCCCTGTTTTTTATAAGATTCAATCAATTTATCTTTTTGAACAAAAAATTCTTCTTTGCCTCTGTGTAAATCAATAGCTAATTTTTGATAATATTCAGCTACTTGTTTTCCTAAATTTCTACTACCTGAATGTATTACTAGATATTTATTACCATCACTAGCAACCCCTATTTCAATAAAGTGATTACCACCACCTAATGTTCCTAGACTTCTTTCTAAACGTTTTGTATCTTTCAAGTTACGATAGCAGCGAAGTGAAGCCAAATCAAAATGTTCTGTTTTACTTTGCCAGACACTTCTGCCACTAGGAATATAGTTAGCAGCTTTATCTACTTTTTCAAAATTAATATCGATATTACCTAATTTAACTGTATACATACCACAGCCAATATCTACACCAACAATGTTCGGTACAACTTTATCGACAATTGTCATTGTTGTACCAATTGTACATCCCTTACCAGCATGGACATCAGGCATTATTCGTATTTTTGAATCTTTTGTAAACTCTTGATCACACATTCTTTGAATTTGTTGTATTGCTTCATCTTCAACTACCGAAGCATAGCAGATAGCTGTGTTTACTTTTCCTTTAATTTTTATCATTGTACCTACTCCTTTCCTTTTTAATAAGATATTAAATTTTATTTAAAATTACTATCTTAATCATAATACATTAAAAATAAGACTAATAAAAACTTTGGCTATATTAAAGCCAAAGTTCTTGTTATTACTTTTCTTTCTAGTTAATTAGATACAAGTATAACCACCATCAATTGCGATGATTTGTCCTGTAACATAACTTGATTCTTCAGCTGCTAAGAAAATAGCTGCAGAATTTAATTCGCCTTCGTTACCATAACGTCCCATTGGAACTGTTCTGTTAGCAAATTCTTGGAAGTATTCAGTATTTAATGTTTCTGTAGTTAATTCAGTGTAGAAATAACCTGGACAGATTGCATTAACTGTAATACCAGCTTTAGCTAATTCAGCTGCAGCACCTTTTGTAAAGTTAACAACTGCACCCTTTGTTGCATGATAAGCAATTGTAGGAATAGCTAAGTTTCCAACTATACCGTAAATAGAAGAGATATTAATAACACGACCAAATTTTTGGTTTCCAGCTTCAATATTTTCTTTCATATATCCAGCAAATGCTTTTGTAACTTCAAATACTGAAGTTAAGTCTAAACCAATTGTGAAATCCCAGTCTTCTTTTTTGAAATCAACAAGTGGTGTTCCTGTTCCTCTTTCTCCACCAGCATTGTTAATGATTACTTCACAATGACCAAATGTTTCTTTAGTTTTAGCAACTGCATTAGCAATTGATTCTGCATTTGTAATGTCACATGCTACTGGAAGAACTTTAACTCCATATTTTTCTGACCATTCTTTAGCACTTGCTTCTAAACGTTCTAATCTTCTTGCCATGATAACAAGATTTGCTCCGCATTTTGCAAAACCTTCAGCCATCTGTTTTCCTAAACCAGATGATGCACCAGTGATTGCAACTACTTTGCCTTTAAAATCAAACATATACAATAACCTCCTTTAGTATAAAACTACTTTTATCATACGTTCGTAGATATTGTACCTTTTTTTGTCGCTAATTTCAATCTTTCCAAGGCATTTTATGCCCACTTGTGAAATTTTTAGCTTTTAAAACTAACTTGTGAAATTATTTAATATTTAAAGTTGTGAATAAGTTATTAATCGTTGTACAATTAAATTAGAGGTTGGAGGTATAATTATGAAATATGAAAAATTATTTACTCCTATGAAAATAGGAAAAATGGAAGTAAAGAATAGGTTTGTTATGTCTCCTATGGGAACAAACTCAGCCTTTACTAGTGGTCGTAAAGATGCCCAAGAAATCGACTACTTTGTACGTCGTGCTAAAGGTGGAGTTGGTATGATCATCAATGGATGTCAAATGCTTAACGAAGCTATTGCTCAAGGCTCAATGGAAGGATATTTGGATAGTTATAGTGTTTTGCCAGCTTTAACTTCAATGGTTGATGCTGTTCATCGCTATGGCACTAAAATTGTTTGTCAAATCTCACCAGGTACTGGTAGAAATGCTTACCCTGACACTTTAGGGCAACCACCAATTAGTGCTTCAGCAATTCCAAGTGCTTTTGATCCTAATGTGATTTGTCATGCTCTAACAAAAGAAGAAATTCAAGAAATCATGAAAGGAACTGAATTTGCTGCAGGTCTAGCTAGAGATGCTGGTTATGATGCCATTGAAATTCATGCTCATGCTGGTTACTTAATTGACCAGTTTATGAGTGCTTGCTGGAATTTACGTGAAGATGAATATGGTGGCAGTCCAGAAAACAGAGCTCGTTTTGCTAGAGAAATGGTAGCTGCTTGTCGCAGAGCTGTAGGACCTGATATGCCAATTTTATTCCGCATTGCTTTAGACCATCGTTTTGAAGGTGGTAGAACTATAGAAGAATCAATGCAACTACTTGAAGCATTAGATGATGGCAACATTGATGCTTTTGATATCGATGCTGGATGTTATGATTCTCTAGACTATATCTTCCCTCCTTCATATTTAGGAACTGCTTGTATGGATTATGTATGCAAAGAAGCAAGAAAGCATACTGATAAACCACTTTTAAATGCTGGTAACCATGATCCTGAATCAGCTCTTCGTTTAATTGAATCAAATGAAGCTGACTTTGTCATGATGGGTCGTCCATTAATCGCTGATCCAGATTTGCCAAATAAACTAATGAATGGTTTAAGAGATGAAATTCGTCCTTGTATCCGTTGTAATGAATTCTGTATTGGACGTATCTGGAACAATCATACTAAATTAAGCTGTGCAGTTAATGTTGAAGCGATGGAAGAAGTCCGTTTCCAAATTAAGAAAACAGAAAATCCATTAAATGTTGTTGTAGTAGGTGCTGGTCCTGGTGGTTTGGAAGCTGCAAGAGTTGCTGCTACTGCAGGTCATAAGGTAGCTATCTATGATAAAGGTGCTGTACTAGGTGGAACAATGCGTACTATTGCAACTGCAAACTTCAAAATTAAAATCGCTGAACTCGCTAAATATTATGAAGTAATGCTTAATAAATTAGGGGTTGAAATTCACTTAAATACTGAAGTAAAAGGTGATGAAGACTTCTTAGAAAAAGCTGACAGAATTATTGTTGGTACAGGTGCAGTACCATTTAAACCAAAAATTGAAGGTGTAGATTGTGACAAAGTCATTGACATTGTTAGTGCTCATGTTGATGAACAGTTAGTTAAAGGCGATAACATCGTTGTTTGTGGTGGTGGTTTATCTGGATGTGAAATTGCCCTTGAATTAGCAGAAGAAAAAGGTAAAAAAGTTACGGTTGTTGAAATGTTAGATGAGTTTGCAAAAGATGCAATGTTTATTAATAAAATTACTTTATTTAATAAGCTAGCAGCTAATAATGTCACCTTATTAGCTAATACTAAGGTTGTAGGCATTACTGATAAAGGTGTTGAAGTTGAAACAACAGAAGGTAAAAAAGTACTACCTGCAGATACTATCATTTCAGCATTTGGTATGAAAGCTGTTACTGATGTTGCTGATAAGATTAGTGCAAAATATCATACTAAAACAAGAAAAGTTGGAGACTTATATAAAATCGGTAAGATTGGCGATGCAATTCGCGAAGGTTACTACGCTGGCTCTTCAATTTAAAAAACTAAAAGGTTGTAAACTACTCGTCAAATATGACAAGGGCTTACAGCCTTTTTTAATTGCGTAAAAAAGAAGCGATTGTTAAATGAATCGCTTCTCTTAATTAGCCTTATATTTTAAAGTAGTATTGTTTTTCAGACTCTTCTTCTTTCAAAATTAGAGCGATAAACAGTAACAATAAGCCAGAAATAATAGACATACTTATTGGAATAGCAATATTGATTCTATCTCCAGTAAAAGGTAAATCCGATTTATTTTTTGGAACTGAGTTTTTATCTTTTGGATTTGAACCTTCTTCTATTTCGCCCACATCAGGATAACCATCTCCATCATCATCCAAATCTATTGTATCTGGTATTCCATCACCATCGGTATCTCGTAAAACATTTACTGTAACTGTTCTTTTTAACGTTTCTACCTCAATTGAGTTTAAACTTGTTACCGTTACTGAAATTTCAATTACTCTTTCTTCTTCGACTAATCCCCAATCAAATCCAGTTGGTGTACCAACTAAGTCACCATTTTCATTCACTGATAAGCCCTTTACTACATCAGATTCTACTCTACATGGCTTATTTAACTCTAAGACTTTTGTAGAAGCTGCTACTGCTTGACCTTCTATTACTGTTTCTGTAATTGTTGTCGCTGTTAAGTCATCAAATGATTTCGGATTAAGATCATTATCATCTAAAATACCATCTCCATCATCATCATCATCTAAATAATCTGGTATTCCATCACCATCGGTATCTCTTAAAATGTTTACTGTAACTGTTTTTTCTAATGTTTCTTCTTGACCTGAAGCAGTACTTGTAACTGTTATTGGAATTTCTATTATTATTCCTTCTTCATCCACACCCCAAGCAATTACTGTTGGCGTACCTACTAAATTACCACTTTCATCAACTGATAAACCATTAACTGTTGAAGATGCAATTGTAGATGGCTTATTTGTTTCTACTATTTTTGTAGATGCTGGTACTAATTGATTTTCCGTTACTGTTATAATAAATGATGTCGCTGTTAATTCATCAAATGATTTTGGATTAAGATCTTCGACATCTAAAATGCCATCTCCATCATCATCATCGTCTGAATAATCTGGTGTTCCATCACCATCAGTATCTCTTAAAACGTTTACTTTAACTATTCCTTGTAAGGTTTCTGTTTGACCAGAAGCATTACTTGTCACTGTTGCTGGAATTTCGATTATTGTTCCTTCTTCACTAGCACCCCAATCAAATCCTGTTGGCGTACCTACTAAATTACCATCTTCATCAATTGATAAGCCATTGACTTCTGAAGAAACCACTACAGATGTTTTATTTGCTTTTAATACTTTTGTAGAAGCTGCTACTGCTTGACCTTCTACTACCGTTTTAGTAATTGTTGATACTATTAAGTCATCAAATGATTTTGGATTAGGATCTACTTCATCCAAAATACCATCTCCATCATCATCTGTATCCATTGAATCTGGTGTTCCATCACCATCAGTATCTCTTAAAACATTTACTGTAACTGTTTTTTGGACAGTTTCTGTTTGACCTGAAGCAGTACTTGTAACTGTTACCGAAATTTGAACTATTGTTCCTTCTTGATTAGCACCCCAATCAAATCCTGTTGGCGTACCTACTAAGTTACCATTTTCATCAATTGATAAGCCTTTTACTACTGCAGATTCTATTGTAGATGTCTTATTTATTTTTAATACTTTTGTAGAAGCTGCTACTGCTTGACCTTCTATTACTGTTTCTGTAATTGTTGTCACTGTTAAGGCATCAAATGATTTTGGATTAAGGTCTTCGGTATCCAAAATACCATCTCCATCATCATCATTATCCAAGTAATCTGGTGTTCCATCACCATCAGTATCTCTTAAAACATTTACTTTAACTGTCCTTTGTAAGGTTTCTGTTTGACCTGAGGCATTACTTGTCACTGTTACTGGAATTTCAACTAATGTTCCTTCTTCATTTGAAACCCAAACAATTCCTGTTGGTGTACCTACTAAGTTACCAGATTCATCAACTGATAAACCATTAACTGCTGAAGATGCAACTGTAGATGTTTTATTTGTTTCAACTACTTTTGTAGAAGCAGCTACTGCTTGACCTTCTATTACTGTTTCTGTAATTGTTGTCGCTGTTAAGTCGTCAAATGATTTTGGATTAGAATCTTCTTCATCCAAAATACCATCACCATCATCATCATTATCCAAATAATCTGGTGTTCCATCTCTATCGGTATCTCTTAAAACCGTAATACCTATTAATTTAGTAGTACTTGAACCATCTTGATTATTTACTCTTACTATGATAGAAAAACTCTTTGTTTCCTCATCTAAAACCCAGTTATCAATAACTGGTTTACCTGAGTAAGTCAAATTTGCTTCATCAAAAGTCACACCATTAGGTTTGTTAGTTTCATCACGTGTTAATGTTGCTCCCTCTGGCGGAGAAATTACAACATTACTAATATTTTCCCCTTCAACTATTGTTTGGGTTTGATTAGTAATTTCAGTATTTTGAACTGGATTATAAACTGTTCCAGGAATTGAATTTTCATCTTTTGGATTTGAACCTGCTTCTATTTCAGCCACATCACTATAGCCATCACCATCATCATCCAAATCTATTGTGTCTGGCGTTCCATCGCCATCAGTATCTCTTAAAACTTTTACTTCAACTGTTTTTTGGACAGTTTCTACTTCACCTGAAGCATTACTTGTCACCGTTACTGAAATTTCAATTATTTTTTCTTCTTCCATTGCACCCCAGTCAATTCCTGTTGGCGTACCTGTTAAGTCGCCATCTTCATCCACTGTTAAACCTTTAACTGTTGAAGATGCAACTGTAAATGTCTTGTTTGCTTCTACTACTTTGGTAGAGGCTGGTACTACTTGACCTTCTATTACCGTTTTGGTAAGTGGTGTTGCTGTTAAAGCATCAAATGATTTTGGATTAAGGTCTTTGTTATCTAAAATGCCATCGCCATCATCATCATTATCCAAGTAATCTGGCGTTCCATCGCCATCGGTATCTCTTAAAACATTTACTTGAACTGTTTTTTGGACAGTTTCTGTTTGACCTGAAGCAGTACTTGTCACTGTTAGCGAAATCTCAACTATCGTTCCTTCTTCCATTGCACCCCAGTCAATTCCTGTTGGTGTACCTACTAAATTACCAGATTCATCTACTGATAAACCATTAACCATTGAAGATGCAACTGTAGATGTTTTATTTGTTTCTACTACTTTTGTAGAAGCTGCTACTGCTTGACCTTCAATTACTGTTTTGGTAAGTGTTGTTGCAGTTAAGCCATCAAATGATTTTGGATTAAGATCTTCGCCGTCCAAAATACCATCACCATCATCATCATTATCCAAGTAATCTGGTGTTCCATCTCCATCAGTATCTCTTAAGATGTTTACGATAACTATTTTTTCTAATGTTTCTGTTTGACCTGAAGCGGTGCTTGTCACTGTTATTGGAATTTCAACTAAAGTTCCTTCTTCATTTGAAACCCAGACAATTCCCGTTGGTATACCTATTAAGTCACCATCTTCATCCACTGTTAAACCATTTACTGTTGAAGATGCAACCGTAAATGTCTTGTTTGCTTCTACTACTTTGGTAGAGGCTGGTACTTCTTGACCTTCTATTACTGTTTTGGTAAGCGGTGTTGCCATTAAGTCATCAAATGATTTTGGATTAAGGTCTTGTTCATCTAAAATGCCATCGCCATCATCATCATTATCCAAGTAATCTGGCGTTCCATCGCCATCAGTGTCTCTTAAAACATTTACCAGAACTGTTTTTAGTACGGTTTCTGTTTGACCTGAAGCATTACTTGTCACTGTTACTGGAATTTCGATTACTGTTCCTTCTTCACTAGCACCCCAATCAAATCCTGTTGGTGTACCTATTAAGTCACCAGATCCATCTACTGAAAGACCTTTTACCACTGAAGAAGTTACTATAGATGTTTTATTTGTTTTTAATACTTTGGTAGAGGCTGGTACTTCTTGACCTTCTACTACTGTTTTGGTAAATGGTGTAGCAGTTAAGTCATCAAATGATTTTGGATTAAGGTCTTCGATGTCCAAAATACCATCGTTATCATCATCATCATCTAAGTGATCTGGTATTCCATCACCATCAGTATCTCTTAAAATGTTTACTGTAACTGTTTTTTCCAATGTTTCTATTTTATCTGAAGCATTGCTTGTCACTGTTATTGGAATTTCAATAATTCTTCCTTCTTCATCAGCACCCCAAACAATTCCTGTTGGCGTACCTATTAAGTCACCATCTTCATCTACTGATAAGCCATTGACTGTTGAAGATGCAACTGTAAATGTCTTATTTGCTTCTACTACTTTGGTAGAGGCTGGTACTTCTTGACCTTCTGTTACTGTTTTGGTAAGTGGTGCCACAGTTAATTTTTCATGCACCACCACATTTCTAGTTGCTGTTGTTCTATTTCCTACAGAATCGATTGCTGTATATGTTACTGTATGTGTTCCAGGACTTGTCGTATCAATTGTTTCTGGAGAAACTGTAATTCTTTCTGAAGGTATTGTTATATCTTCATCGTCAGTCGCCGTTACACCTTTAAACAAATTATATTCTGTTTCATCACATATCAAAATCAAATCGTTTTCAATGTTAATTATAGGTGCCTCATCAATATAGTAATAATTGATGATATTAGTTCCAGAAACAAGATTTACAACTGTATTTTGTTCAGGAACTAAAACATATTTATCTACAATTGGTAGTGGACCAAAATCGATGCTTCCAATAGGAGCACTTCCTGTTATTGGATTTTTGCTGATACCAGGAACAGCTATTTCAGTCGTTTCACCATTTTCACGTTGAATATAATAATTAATTGTGTAAGTAGTAACAGCAGGAGCACTGAATGATTGTCTTTTTCTTCCAGCACCTCCAGTAGAACCAGACAAAGCAAAATTAACATATTCAGATCCAAAACGATCTAAAATATCTTGATAAGTAAAATCTACAGATCCTGTTGCTGTTGGAGCTCCAAGAGTAGATGTAGTACCTTGAAAGTATTCATATTTTAAGGTATAAATATTATCTGAAGTATCAGATTTTGTTCCTGGATCAGTTAATGTCCATGAAATTCTAATCACATTATCATCATTATTCCATACAGGATTTGATAAAATGCTTATTGCATCATGAGGAATTCTATAGTCTTCTTCTGAAATCCCTTGTGGATTAGTAATAGCAATATGTGGACTGTATTCCTTATAGGTTAAAACAGCATCATAATCTTGTCTCCAAGCTATTTTAGTTGTAAGAGGATAAGACCAGTTAATGTTATCAAATTCTACTGTTACTCCATTTTTTATACCCTCAGCACCTTTATCTGATGCATTATCTACGTGTCTTTTTCTATAAATAGCTAACCCACCATAATCTGAATATTTATTAGGTATAAAGCTAGAATCATTATATAAAGTAAAAGCAGCACCACCATTTCTCATGTTATTATTACCTGGACTATCAGGAGGAGCTGTAAAAATAAATGTCCAGACATAGTCTTTATTAGCAAGATTAATTACATCTACAGATTTAGCAAAACCCATTTCATCATAAGGAGTGCTGTTACCTGGAGTTACAGCTAATTCATTACCCCAAAGTTCCGCTAATTGTGAATCACCTTCACCTCCTGCAGGAATTGTAAACATTAAATCCATTGTTGTGGCAGTTTCATTTGATGGATAATAAACTGTATCTCTATTTTCCATCTCTGTAGATGTTGTTTCGGCCTTTATAGGCGTAAATCTAAAATTAATAGATGAAAATATAAATGCTACTACTAAAATTCGCAATAAAAAACCTACTGTTATTTTTTTTAACAGTTTGTTTTGTGTTTTTTTAATATTCTTAACTTTTAGTTTTGACTCAACAAAACTTCCTAAACAATCCATTTTAGCACCTCCATCAAACCCTTTGATGTGTTAATCATCAAGTAAGCATTAACTTTTGTTATTTAAAAGTTTGCCCAACTAAAACTTTACTTGAGGGTAGTTTTTGTAATTTAACAAATCACAAAATAGTCTAATAAAGATGTCACACTACAAAATAAGCTCCCCCATTTAAGCAGTAATACATAATATCACATTTTTAGGCTCAAATCAATAAATACATACATATTTTTCAATATAATTAAGACATTTTTTAAATAAATCCTAATAAATATACTAAAACTTTCTTTTTTTTACATTAAACCATCAAATATTGTGAAATACACTTAAGTAGACAATAATATTTTTAACTTTTTTTCTTTTTCTTTTAAATAAGTAATCCCCCTATTATTTACCTATATCAAAGTGATTAAAAACTTTTTTAGATTAATTTTAATCATCGATACAAATATAAATTAAAATAATATTCTTTTCGGTGATAATATCACAAAATAATATTGTTATATCTTAATGAATATTTTTTATTTTAAATAAAATAGTAATTTTTTTCTATTTTTTTTATATTTTCAAAAATAATTATCTGTTTTTTAACATATATTAATAAAAAAGAAGCAATTTTTTTATCGCTTCTTTTCATGTTGTATACATTTATGTTTTAATTTAATATTGTTTCTTTATCTTCTTTTTTTTCTTTTAGAATAATAAGCAATATTAATAATCCTGAAATTAATGCTAAACTCAATGGAACAACAATATTAGTATTATCTCCAGCATTAGGTAAGTCATCATTTGGCCCTGTATCTTGTAAAGCTTCAGGTATTGAATCTGGATCTTTTGGATCTGTTCCAGCATCATCTTCTTCAATATCTGTAAAACCATCATTATCATCATCTTCATCTTAAATATCTGGTTGTCCATCACCATCTGTATCTCTTAGTACTGTGATTTTTACTGTTTCTGTTTGTTTTGAACCATCTGAGTTTTCAATTATTACTCCAATTTCATAAATCCTTACTTCTTCTTCTTTTTCCCAGTCAGTTACATTTGCTACTCCTGAAATAGTCTTTGTATTTTCATCATAACTAACATCATTAGGAAGTTTGTCTGTTTCTACTGTAATTGTTGCTGCTGGATCACCTAAAACAATAACAACATCATCAATTAATTTACCATCAATTACTGTTTGTTCTTTATTTTCGATCATATATCGAAAATAAAGAACAAAATATGAAGGAATTACTTTCCACACTGCATATACATCTTTTGGATCTGTTAAGTTCGTTAAGATTCCAGTTTCTGGAGCTTGAGCATCAGCTGTTGAAGCCCATCCTAGGAAAATGAAGCCTTTTCTTTGCGGAACTTCTGGTTGAGTAGCAGTTCCATTAATGATATCAGCTTTTTTATCTTCATTTGTTCCATCACTCCAAATACCGCCATTTGTCTTAAAGGTAACTTTCAAGGTACCCACTAAAACAGTTTTATCTGAAATCATTGGATATTTTCCATTTGGAGCATAAGCAACGACAACAATTCTATCTTCATCATTAAATGTGTTTGCTGGTACATGAAGTTCGAAGTTTCCATCTACTAAATCAGCGAAAGGAATTTTTGTTTCAAGCCTTACTTCGTTATCAGAATAATCTGTATCACCTTCAACATATAAGAATGCTTTAACAATAACATTACCTGCTTCTTCATTTGTAGCAACTAATTGCTCTGTTGGATTAGCTGGATCATTGTAAATAGTTTTTGGAACTGAACCAAAAATTATTCTATCAACATCTGGTTCAATTTGAGTTGTAGTTAGTATTGGAGCTACCACTAGGTATGATGTAGCATCTACTGGAGAAGTATTATCAGTTAACACTTCAACATTATCAGGTACTCCATCTCCATCGGTATCTACATCAAACTTATTTGAACCGATTGCATCTTCAACAAAATCGTATAATCCATCTTTATCAGTATCTTTTATTTCTAAGAAACCATTAGCATATGAATCATATATCATTTTATTAGCTTTACCACCATCTGGATATCTAATACCTTTTGAAATATCTGTATAGTCAACAAAATCTGCTTCTAACCATGATTCAAAGTTCATGTGGTTTTTATTTTGTTTTATATATTCATTTAGTTTTGCTGCTAAATAAACATTATTATATTGAGGCTTAATATTATATTGGATTGTATATGATCTTCTTTGACCTATTAAACCTGAAAAAACATAATCAGCCAATAAATCTCTAACTTCTTCAACCTTATCCCAGTCGCCACCAATAATACTTAATTCTGGAGTATCTTTAGTTGAAATATGACCGTTTCCGTTTGGATCAACTACAATTTTAAGCGGATTTGAAGTTTTAAAATTACCATATGAATCAGAAACGCCTAAATATACATTGTTTGTGTCAATATATTTTAATAACTCTTGTGGAATTACTTCATTTATATATAAAACCCAACCACTATTACATTGTCTAAAGTTTTCTTGTGGTTTAAAAGATACAGTTGACTTGATAATCATATTTTTAGCATCATAGTAAACAACCTTTGTTAAACTTCCTTGGCTAAACAATCCATCAGATGACTTTGTTCCATCAGTAATGCCAACATTCAATGCTGAACCTTTATGAGGCAAATAATATTCGTTGCCTTTTCTTGGATCAGCTGGCATAGGTTTAATATATGGATTGTTTTTTAAGATAAAGCCATTATCATAACCACCAAGTTCAGCATAACCATCACCTCTAACCCAAACAGTAGTAAATGATATTTTAACATTAGCTAAACCTAAACTATTTAATGAAGCACCATTTTTAAGTTTAATTACTACATCATGGTTAGTGATTACACCAATAAGGAGTGATTTGAAAGTAGTGTCATTAATTGCAACTTTCCATAATGCGCCATCAGCTTCTTTTTCAAATCTAACACCATTAACAGAAACAGATTCAATTTGAGTATAAAACTCGCGTAAAAAGAAATTCAATATGTATCTGCCATTATATGGACCAGCTTTGGTATTTCCCCAAAGATGAGAAAATTTTGCCCTTTTAGTAACATTTAAATGAATTCCTGAACCATCTTCATAAGCAAAGTCCGTTCTAGCATAATCTAAAGCATAATTAACTTCACCTCTAATGGTATAATGTACTTCATCATCAATTGTTAATGATGATGAATCAGCAGCAAAAGCTGGAACATACGATAATAACAATGAAAAAATAAAAAAGCTAGTCATCATACGAATTGATAATTTTTTCAGTATACTGCTATCCCCATTTTTATTATTTTTTCTTTTTTTACCGCAATTAAAACACTTTAAGCAATTCATTTTTAACACCTCCACAAAACTTCTTGCTCTCATTAAAAGCATACTATATATATTTACATGTGTCAATAAAAAAAGAGAAATATTTAAATAATTTAATCTACATAAAAAATATTCTAAATAGTATTCTTAAAATCTGGTAAAATACTCAATATTTTACTAAATTATTAATATAAAACTATACTTGTAGTATGTTTCATTTATAAAAAAACTTCGTTTTTATAAGTACGAAGTTTTTACTTAATCATATCAATTCCACGTTTTAAAGTTGCTAAATCAATAGCACCAGTAGCATAAGCTACAAGATAACCTTCAGCATCTATAAAGAAGGTTGTTGGCATTGAGCGTACACCATAAACAGTAGCTGCATCTGACTTTAAATCAAACAATACTGTGAAAGTATACTCATTATCAGCAATATAATTTGAAGCAGTTACAACTGTTTCTTTGTAACCATCAGTAATATTAATCATTAAAAACTGAATATCTTCACCTAACTCTAAATGCATATCATGAAAATCTGGCATTTCCATTTTACATGGTGGACACCAACTAGCCCAGAAATTAAGTACGATAGGTTTTCCGATATAAGCAGCCAATTGCACTTCATTACCTTGTCTGTCATAAACAACAAAATCTGGAGCTTTTTCCAACTTTTCTTTATCTTTATTTTGTTGATTATTTAATTGATTTGTATTAGTATTTGATGCTAAATTTTTATAAAGCACACTTGCTACACCAATAAATAATGCTAATACCAGTAATATTTTTAATATTTTTTTCTTGTCATTCATAATTTTTTCTCCTTAACCTAGTAATCCTAAAAATTTTCCCATCATACCTGTTGCCATAAGTATACCAATTAAAACCAGCATAATACCACTAATAGTATTGATAACTTTATAGTTTTTCTTAATCCAATCAAATGCACCTTTTAAATAATCTATTAATATAGCACTTAAAATAAAAGGTATTCCTAGTCCCAAAGAATACAATAACAGCATTAACATTCCTTCTACAACATGTCCTTGTTGAGAAGCAAGCATTAAGGCAGAACCAAGAAATGCTCCCACACAAGGAGTCCATCCAATTGAAAACACTACCCCAAATAACATTGCAGAGAAAAATCCCATATTGTCAACATTAATAGATTTTTGACCATCTTTGAATATATTAAGATTGAAAACTCCTAAAAAGTTTAAACCAAAAATAATTACTATTAAACCTGAAACAAGATTGACTACTGTTTGATATTCTTTAAGAAAACTACCAACTGTTCCAGCTAATGCTCCTAATATTACAAAGACAATGGTAAAGCCAGTAACAAATCCAATAGCACCTTTAAGTGTCTTTGATATAGTTCTTTGTTCTCCACCAGCAAAATAGGAAATATAAATTGGTAGCATCGGCAATAAGCAAGGAGAAATAAAGGTAATTATTCCTTCAAGAAAAGAAATTACATATTGCATCCTCTACCACCATCCTTATCAAATGCACCCGATAACAAAAATCCCATTACTCCCATATAAGCCATTGAAGTATATGGGTTTGATGTAATTATACACCCTCCTGTTGGACAACCAACCAATTTATAATATATATATCCAACTAATGCCCCTACAGCAGTAAACAATGCAGTCCTTAGCCATTTTTTCTTTTTGTTACTCATACAAGTATCCTCCTTTAGCTATAACTATTGCAAGAATATTATATTATAGATATATCCTAACTTCTGTGATAATATCACCTTTTATGATTATCTGACAAATCATTTGTCACTAGTAATTATATGTACTATAATCAATACAATGCATAAAAAAAGTAACCCTATTATTTAACTTTTAAGCATTACGAAAATTATCATTTTTAAAATAGGAAAAACATGGAACTTGTACTTATTATTTTTAATCAATTAATCTTTATGCTTATTCTTATACTTATCAGGTTTTTGTTAGTTAAAACTAAACTTTTAAGTGATGAAGGAGCTAAGTCTTTAACTAATATTATTTTATATGTTAGTAGTCCAATAATAATTATTAGTTCATACCATAGTTCATTTGATATGATAAAACTTAAAAAAAACTATTACTAAGCTTTGCAGTCGCAATTTTTAAACCAAATTACACTGTATTTTGTAGTTTCGATATTTAACAAAAAAAGGAGAATTAAAGTGATTTCTGCATTAACATTTAAAGAATTGAATAAAAAAATACAAAAACGATACGATTACGGTGAACAGCGTGTTGTTGGAATAATATTAGCTAGGTATGATATAGATGTTACAAAAAGAATGATAGAACAATGTTATAACTATTGGCATCTAAATTCTAAAAAATATTTCGACATATTTTGGGCTGGTTATGGAGAATATCTTGCTCCAAATGAAGAATCATCAACCAAAATAATTCTTAAATATCTAGAAAACAAAAATAATGCTTACTTTGACTTAAAAGCATTTATAGAATTCAAAGAACAATTTAACATGCATTTCAAAAAAACTCCATATGAAGATAGGATAGTATTAGCACTGATAAACTATAGAAATGGAAAATTACATTTTGATGAATCGATAAAAATCGACTTGGAAGAAAATATTGATAACAATTATGCAAAAATACGTAAAATTATAGAATTCATAACTATGGAATGTCGTTATCAGCATCAAGTAGAACCTATTGCGAAAAAAATATTGTTAGATCGTTTCAAAAACTTTATTAAAGGAATTACTATCAGTGAAATAATCAATTTAATCGTAAGTGCAAAATAAATCTTTCAGTATCAAAACATTTGGTGCTATTAATAATTTTGTGTAGACTCAACTTTGTTTATTAGTTAAATTTAGTTTAACTTCTTGGATAAAGTGAATCGAACATTTCTATTAATTCACTTTGCACCAGATTGAATCCTTTATGAATTCGATTTGAAAATTTCAAATTATATTGAATCATATGATCGCATACAAAACACTCAAGTGATTCCTCATTAGGAAACTGTTCCTTTTTCTTAGCCTGTTTCTTAAACTACATGTTATATCCTTCAACGATATTGGTTGAATAGATTGAACGTCTTATTGCTTTAGGAAACCTGAAGAAGGTAAACAGATTTTCTTATCTCATAAGCAGACTCCTGACTTTAGGATATTTGAAAGTTACATCTTCAATGAACTTCTCCTGGAGAAGTTGGGCTTCTTCAGTTAAGCTCGCTTGATAAATAGAATGTATATTTGAAGATGTTTCCAAGTCATTTGTCTGTCGCTTATATGGTGATATTGTCTGATGGCTTAATTCTCCATTACGATCTCGTGATATTTCCACCTGAATTTAACCATACTTCATTTTCAGTTTGCGGATATAATAACTATTTCTTGAGTTGCCAGAATTAAACCTAAAGAATCATATTTCTCGTAATTGAGAAATGAAGTCAGTTCATTCTTTAAAAGGTCGTTAATGGCTATATCCAGGTCTTTATAAAACAGCTCATCAATATTTTGTCCTGATGCTGTTGCAACAAACAATTTTGTGGTAAAATCAGTCGTGGGAAACTCTACTTTGTTTGTAGTTTTTCTAAAACTAATTTTACAAATTTTAGTTTTCTTTTTTTATGTTTATACATATAAAAAGAAAATTAAACTTTACTAGTTATCTCTTAACCTTTTTAATTGCTTTATTTTATTTGCTTTAAAATTTCAGGGATTTCAGAAAAATCATTAATCCAAATTATTTTGACTCCAATAGCATTAAAGAGGTGTTCTTGCATTATATCGTTAATTTTTTCAAATCTTTCAATTGGCTCTATATTTTTTATTCTTTTTTTATCAATTTTAAACTTCCTCATTATTGCATAATGATTTATTTCACTACCAGATACTAATCTTTTATCATTAGCAATTTTTAATAATTTTCTTAAATTTGGATCGGTCATTGATAATCCAATAAATAAACAAGATTTATTAATGAGATAGTCTAATTGAATCAAATTCGACCAATTATATGGTTCTTGATTAAGAGTATGATATCCATCTTCAGAAAAAACTAACATAGAATCTGAAACTCTATCATAATCATCTTCGTTTTGGGGAATAAAACCATGCACATGATATACTCCAATTTCACTATCATTAGGCTTCATGCCTTCTCCATACACTGAGCAATATTCTATACTTTGTTCTTTTAAATTTATTTCAATTAAATCATCGAAATTATAATTAACTATTGCTTGTATACCTATTTTTTTTCTATTTGGTATACATAGTTTTGCAATTTCAGTTAACAAAGCAGAAGAATTCGAAGATTTTTTATATAAAATATCAGAAACATTTTTCTTTAAATTTCCTTTATATGCTTCTTGTAAATATCTTACTTGTATTAAGGGCCAACTTTCATTCTGTTTTATAATACTAGAAACTATCCTATCTTTTGATCTTCCCATTTTAGTTTTAGTCTCATTCATTTTACCTTCTACCATTTTAACAAACAGTTCAGTAATAAGATCGTTCCAAGATGGAATTCCAGCATCAACAGAAATTCCTGCTCCTAAAAACAGCACTAATTTTTCATTTGCATATTCAGTTTTAATTCTATTTATATATTCACTGTTTCTCACATTATAACTATCATTTTCTTCAGTAAAGCTATTGTTTAATGTGTCATCTAATAGAAACATATTAATATTATTATATATTTTTTTGAATTTTTCTTCATATTTATTGCATATTTCAGCAACTTTATTAATATCCCATATTTTTATATCAAAATTTTGATTCTCTTTTAATGAAATTATTTTATCATTTATACTTAAAGGAACTTCATTTACTATAATGACTAATAGGATATCTATGGCTTTTCTTTTATTACTTATCTTATTTATCTTAGTAATTAAATTTTTTATTGATCGAGGTATAGAATCAATATATATAGTGTTTTTAATTTCAACTGCAATTTTTCCTTTTAAATCATCAACTCCATTTGGGAAAAACGCATCATAAACGAAATTTTTATTTGTTACATTTGTTTTTATTTCTTTACCCTGCTCTTTTGAGTATTCCTTTAACATTGTTAAAACTAATCTCTCAATTGCATAAAATAAATATGAATCATATTGAGCATTAGCTATTAAATTTAATATATTTTTTTTAACATCCATTATAATCTCCTTTATTCAATTTGTAATATTATATTTGGGACAAATTATTTTAACTAAATCAATAATTTTCTTAACCAATAAAAACTACTCCCACTCAGCCACAAGTTTTGTCTCTTAATTCCCTATAGTCCCAAATAGAGGGAAATTAGCCATTGTTTTTCCCAGCATTCCCCCTATTCCCGTGGTTCCCAGACTTTTTGACATCACTTTGACATCACTTAATTCTTCTATAACATGACATAAAAAACAACTTATACGAATTTGTCACTATTTCAAGTCAAATTACATAGAAACTAGCGATGAGGAAAACATACGCTTTAAACTGTGTCTCAACTACCGCCTCATGCATCATCGCAAAATGAGCCGACGGTCACCCATACGCAAAGAACCCCAGTTAAGAAATACAGCCATCAACTCTTTATATATTTGCTTCATCCCACACCTCATTAATTATAATTATAGGCATGAAAACACGATATAACACTAACCATGCTCATAAAAAAAAGAGATTTACACGCAATGTAAATCTCTTTTAGTTTCAACTAATTATTAAACACACAGTTTCAAGGATTCTTTAATAGAAGCCTCAACATCGTGTTCCTTAATACCTAATACAGGCATCGTATCCTTAGGATCCAAGAATAAGTCCTCAGTTTGCAACTTACCACTTACAACCATATGCATACCGTGTTCCTTTCCTTCAGCCTTAGCATGTGCATCAATAGCTTGGTATGTTGGTAACATTTGTTCATACTCAACAACCGGGACTTGCTCCTGTAATAAACGCGTATTAGGGTATGCTTGTTTTCTCAATTCATATTCAGGTAATCTTTCCGCAAACTCCGCAAAATACGAACCAAATACCACAAACTTCTTAACACCCGCTTCTTTAGCTAAACGCGCAATACGTTGTGTTGGCAACACATTGGCCTCATAAAAGAACTTAACAACTGGACTTTCAGGAATCACACGCTCATCAGCCCCAGCAGCATAAATAAATCCATAGCAATCACTCAATAGTGCTACAATTTCAGCATCCCTCAAAAAAGTATATGGAGCCCCTTCTCTTCAAGCGAGTCGGACAGCTTTTGATGCTTTTAAGAAACAATGGTCTTCCTATCCAGAAGCCATTGAAGTATGGGATCGAAACTTTAATCACGTAGAACAATTATTTGATTACGGTAGTGATATTAGACGTATTATATATACTACCAACGCAGTTGAAAGTGTTCATTCTAGTTTTAGAAAGGTCACAAAAAAAGGAGCGTTCCCTAATGAGAATGCACTCCTTAAACTACTTTATTCACGAACTCAAGAACTCCAAACTAAGTGGAATGGTGGTACTATTAGAAACTGGTCCATGGTTCTCAATCAACTCATGATTAATGATAAATTCAAGGACCGTATAGAAAAATATCAAAGGGTCTAAAAATAACTTACACACTTAGGTTGACAAACCCAGTATCAATTTTACTCTTCATAGTTCCCTCCAAATTTTGTAGTTAGAGAGTAACTTTTCACAAGCTACTCTCCAAATTTAATTTTTATCTATTCGTAATCATTAAAATCAATTTTCTGATGAGTAATAATATCATCTAGCATAGATGCTCCTGTCTGAAAATGATTATGACTCTCAGCATACTCAAATGCTGTTAATGTTTCTCTGGCATATTTAGCTTGAACGCCCCCATCAAGAATTTCCTCTAACTTTCTTTTTGCTACAACCACAAGGTTATGATGAGCTAGATTTTTTCTTTCTCTTATTTTCTTTTCTTGCTCATGTACCTTTCTGATAACTCTTTCTGACCATTGACCTTTTAAAAGTCTATCCACTATTTTTTCAAACTTCTCATTCATCTATCTTCACCTCCTTTTCTTCAATAGTGTTCATCATCGATTAACACTCAATCAATAATATAGCATCTTTTATTGTGTTAGTCAATGATGAACACGATGAAATGGCAAAAAAAAGTAAGGCAATTTATCCTTACTTAAAATCAATTAAATTAGATAATTATCTAATAAATCATTACATTCAAGAATTGCTGAAAACATAATGGTTTTAATAACATAAGAAAAAAATATTCTGCTACCTGCTGATTCAATCATTTTATTTTGCAACTTTTTTAAATCCTCTAATATTTCAATGTTAATAGCCAAAGTTGTACGAAGGGCTGTACTTGGATCGTCACTATTGGTTACATTTGGAATAATGGTATCTTTATCATTAATTGCAACCCAATCAATCGAGTCTATTTTACTGGAAATCTTCTTATAGGCCTCCTCAATAAGGAAACTATCAGGAACTGGAATATTAGAATCACCATACATACATACTTTAAATTCTTTCAATGCTATTACAGTCAAACGATTTAATTTTATTCCTATACGTTCACTTTTTTCACTCATTATTCATTTAACTCCTCTCTTACAAATAAATTATTGGTGGGGTTGGTGGGGGGCATTACTTTAAATCCAGCCTATCTTACCAATTCTATTTCTATATAGATCATATAGATCATGTAAAATAGGCTTTAACAATCCAAATCATACTTAGTTCTTATTCCCACTCGACGACCTATTTTGTCTTTCCATTCCCCTCATTCCTAAACAGAGGGGTATTTGACCCAGCTTTTCCCATGATTCCCAGACATTTTGACATCAGTTTGACATCACTTGATGGTTTTTTAGGGTAAAACTTTCAAAATTTATTTGAATTTTTCTAATTATATCAGAAACTGACAAAAGTCCATTACTCATGAACATCCCCTCCTATAATTATGTGTTAACACTATCATACATTTTAAAGTAAGATACTACAATACTTGTTGGAATTATTGATATTATTGATCTAAAATTCAGAAAGTAATTATGCACGATAATCTAAAATACGATTTTACAAAAAAAGCAATCCATTTGATATCACTCTACAATTAATTTTGTAAACGTAAACATTTATGCAAAGTCTATGATGGATTAAACCAGCTCACTATGTTTAATATAAGCAAAACTAGCGAAAGGATAATGTACGAGATTGTATAGATTAAAAATATTAGCTTAGTGAAAGCAACATTAAATAATAGGAGTGCTATAGCAAGGATGGCCAAAAAACCGAAATAGTTGATAATTAAACTAACAAGCAACGAAAAAAAACTCATATTATGTGATGCTTTACTATTACCTTCTTTTAAAAGATACCTTAACAGTAAAAATTCCCAAAAATTCATCTTACCACCCTTTGAAATTATTTTATGATGTACTCTTCTGTTTTTAATTGATTTTTATTTTATCTGAGATTTCATCGAACAGGAATATGATTTCAGATAATCCTAAGAATATCAGGCCAGATAAAACTAGAACTCCAGACATTAATTACAACTTCCATGTAGAAGAATTCTTTCATTTCATATTATCTACTTATTAGTGAGTATTCCATTTCAGTTGCATAACCTAAATAAGGCCAGCAAAAAAAACTATTATAATTATTACAAGTCCCAGTAATCTCAACCATTTTCCAACAATATTTTTTTTCATTTCACACACTTAAAAGATAATATTTGGATCCCTTTCATACATTTATAACATTATATCATATAAGTGAAAATTTAACAGTTTCCTTAATTTCAAGTCTTTTTCTTATCTATATCCTACACTACATTTTTGTTCAAAAAGATGCTAGCATGAAACTATTATAGAATCTATAGATACATTTACCAATAAAACTGAACTTGTAGTGGCCAAGCTGTCTTCAAGTACCAGTGTATAAATGAATGTAGATATATTAAATTTTGTCAGGGATTTTCTACCCATTTATATCCTACACTTCGTATAGTCACTATCCCATTATTATCTAATTTCTCTCTTATCCTCCTAATATGAACATCGACAGTTCTTGGATCAATTGATTCGTAATGAACATCCCAAATTTGATTAATTATCTCTTCACGGGAAAACACATTATTCTTATTTGTTAAAAGAAATTTCAAAATTTGAAACTCTTTATAAGTGAAATTAATTTCTTTATCTTTTTGATAAACAACGAAGGTTGTATCATTCAATGCTATATCGTACTCAAGAGAAGTATATTTGTCAGTTGATATAGGACTAATTGAATTGAACGATCTCTCCAAGCATAAATGGTTTATTTTAGAGTAAATGGCTCCATCAAGTATAAGGTCTATTCCTTCAACCAAAGCTTTATATACCTTATCTTCATCAAACTGATTAAGATAAAGAATAGTTATAATACTATTAATACTTTTACAAATTTTCAAAAATTGTATTGCTTCTATTAGTTCAATAGATTCATTGCAAATAACAACTCCACTTTTCATTAATTTGATTCCCTGTATAGCACTTATAGGATCATCAAAATTTAAAATTCTCGTATCAGCATTTGAATCGATTATCATATCTAATAAATCTCGCTTCACATGACCAACGCACATTACATTATACATACTACCACTCCCTATTACTGGTATGTAAGCATGGGTTTGCATGTATAACAAGTGGTTTTGTAAAATATTATTCTTATTTGTATGGACTATCACCTAATATTTTGATATTAGTGTAGAAAGGAAGGTGTTTTTTTATGAGAAGGTATATATTAATCATACTAATCTCTATATTGTTAGTTTCCTGTTCTAAAACTAGTCAAGGTGCTTTGAATCTTAATGACGATTCTAGCAAAACATATGTCATATTAAACGAGAATCTTATGAATGAAGAGAAGAACAATATTAACAAAAACAAAGAAACTCTCGATAATGAAAGTGAGGTATTGACCAACCCAGATACTGATGAGAAAGAGAATATTTCTCATAACAAACTCACCACTTCAGAAAACAAGCACACAACAGATACACACATTAGTCAAATCAAAATATACAGGGATTCTACTAAGATTAAGACCGAAACGTACACAGAAGAAATCACGTACAAAACTGAGCAAAGATACGATGCATCTCTACATAAAGGTCAAACGAAAATTAAACAGGTTGGGAAAAATGGTCAACGTGAAGTATTAATCGAGGTTTCCTACACAAACAATAAGGAAACAAGCAGAAAAATAATAAGTAATACCGTTATTGAAGAACCAATAAATGAAATCATACTTATTGGAACGAAAGAAGAAGAAAGTACACCGACCCATGTATGCACCAACGGAAAAGATAAAAATAAACCGTGTGATGATAGAATCTATAATTCAGATTTGGATACTGCTTATCGAATTATAAAGGGTAATGAATTGTCACTTTGTCAAAAAGAAGGACAAAAAATCGGCGGTCAAACAATCGATGGAAAATTTGTTGGAAGATGGAGTTGTCATGCAATTCTACACAATGATACATCTCTTGGTCAATGGGGATACGCATTATATCTTTATGATGATAACGATGATCCGATAAAGTAAATAACAGCTAAATATTTCGTCCAAAGATACATTAACGTGTATCTTTTTTTGTTGGAAAAAGGAGCATATCATGAACTTAAGAGTTAGGTCACCATGAATAAATCATTTGTTTATAAAATTCAATTCAAAGGAGGTAAACACATATGAATTTGAATTCAATTAGAAAATCACCAAAGAAATTCGTACTTATCAGTGCAATAGTTTCATTAATTCTTACAGGCTTTAGCTTAAAAACTATTTCAGCCAATGCATCAACAGTTAATGTTGTAGTTGGTAAAAATTATTATGTAACTTATGATTTCGAAAGATCAACACGTCATCCAAACTATCATCCCAGTTATCAATATTATAATTGGCACTGGGGTGATTTACATGTAGATGGTCAAATCGTTTACTGTTTGGATCCAGAAACTAAAATTCCTAGCCCGAATGGTTATACTTCTTCCAACTGGAATGACTATACAAAGGCTCAGCAAGATCGAATGATACTAATCGCTAACTATGGAGCTGGGTATGATGGCAATAACAGCGCTAAGATGCGATTCGCTACTCAAGTCATGATATGGGATGTTGCAGGATGGAATGTTAAAAATATAAGAGTATTTGGTAGTCAATCATCATTTGATATTTCAAATGAGATTGCTTTAATTAATAGCCGTATCGCCAATCATACTAAAAGACCAGCGTTTCATAACACTACCCAATCAGTTAAAGTAGGAGAAACCTTCACTTTAACCGATTCTACACTATCAAGTTTTGATGTTAACAGTCTACCAAACGGACTCAAATTAGTTAACAAATCGGGCAACTCCTTAACGCTAGAAGTCACATCAAATGCGATAGATAATGGATCACTATCATTAATAAAAAAAGCAGCTAACAAAGAAGGTTCTTCGATTGTTTATAAAAAACCAGGTAATCAAACATTTGCAATGTTTAAAAATGATGATCCTGTCTATGCTACATTACATTTTGAACTTGCCTTCGGAAATATTGAGATCTCAAAGAAAGACACGAATGGGAACATCATCTCGAATGCTGTTTTTGAACTTTCTAATGATAAATCAAATATCATAGGTACTTACACAACAGATTCAAATGGAAAAGCAACTATCAATGATTTAATCGAAGGTACATACTATATAAGAGAGAAATCTGTCCCTTCTCCTTTAATCGTTGATACATCGTGGAAAGAGATAAAAGTTACTGCTGGTCAAACTGCTACATTATCCGCAACAAATAGTATTGCAGTGGGTAAAATTGAAGTCACTAAAAAATCGATTCATGGAGACCTCATCCCAGGTGCGAGTTTTGAAATAAGAGATAAAAACAGTAAACTAGTTGATGAACTTATTACTGATACAAATGGATATGCTCAATCAAAAGATTTAATTTTAGGAAGTTATTCCGTTACAGAAGTTAATGTTCCTGAACCGCTTGTTTTAGATACAACTCCAATCAATGTTACGATTCAATATAAAGATCAAATTACACCTATTGTAGTAGAAGGAGTTGAAAAAGTTAATGATTACCAACGTAGTGATTTAACACTTAACAAAGTTGAAAATGACTGGGATACATTACAACCAGAAAATAATGGGCTCATTTTAAGTGGTGCGATGATTGAACTTTACGCTAAAGAAGACATTAAAGAAGGTAGTAAACTTATCTATAGAAGCGGAGAGCTTATTGGCAAAGAAGTTACCAATACAGTAGGTCAGGTAAAATTCCATAATCTACCACTGGGTGAATACTTTGCAAAAGAAACTGTTGCTCCTGAAGGCTACATCTTGTCCGATAACATATGGAATATTTCATTGAAATATGATAGTGGAAAAATGACAACTGAAGTAATCAGTAATGAATCTACCCTAACCAATCAAACTGTCTATGGTAAATCAAAAATCCATAAGACATCAAATGGAGGCAAAGAGTTTTTACAAGGAGCTATCTTTGGTCTATTTACTGATTCTGGTGAAAGCTTGGGTGAATTTATTACCGATAGTAAAGGCGAACTTGTATCCCCTAACTTACGGTATGGTTCATACTATTGGCAAGAGTTAAAAGCTCCTACTGGATATTACTTAGATAATACCAAGCATTACTTTGAGATAACACTGGATGATCATCAAGATATCGTTCATCTTCCAATAACAAACGAGTACATCGAGATGAAACTACAAATCATCAAAACAGATGCAGAAACAAGTATTCCTCTACAAGGAGCAGTCTTTGAAATCTATGATGAAAACGATGAGCTCGTAACATTTAGTTTCTTAGATGAGAACTATGAAACTCAAGTACAAAATCAATTCATTACAAATGTTAATGGTGTTGCCTTTACTCGCGGTAATTTAAAATATGGAAACTATACATTAGTGGAAGTAGAAGCTCCTAAGGGTTACATAAGACAAGAACCAGTCGAATTTTCAATTGATGAAAAAACAACTTCAATTGAATTACCCGTTATTGGTCGAACAAAAGTTCAAGAAGTTAGCAATCAGCCCACCACTACTGAAATAGTTAAATTATCAGAGAACTCTGGCGAACCTTTAGAGGGTGCTCACTTACAACTTATTCACAAAGAGACAAATGAAATTTTGCTTGATTGGATTAGCGATGGCGAACCTGTTGTCTTTAAGGGGTTATATATTGGTGAACCCTACGTTCTTAAAGAAGTAAAAGCTCCAAATGAATACTTTGCAGCTGATCCCATAGAATTTGTAGTTAAGGAAACAACTGAAATACAAACTATCATTATGCTTAATGAACTCATTCCTGAGATTAAAACACAAGCGTTCTATGAAGATGGTGATAAGGTAAATTTAGTCAAAGAAGAAATGACTGTTATTGATACCGTAACTTATGAAAACCTAGTAGTTGGAAAAGAATACACTCTTAGAGGAAAACTCTTAACTATCAATACACAAGAGAGCATTGCAGAATCAGAAATTACTTTCACTGCAGGAAATCCAAATGGAACTATTGACTTAACTTTTAAATTTGACGCTTCACTCCTTTTTGGGAAAACCCTGGTTGTCTTTGAAGATTTATATCGTGACGAACGCCTTGTTGCGACACACTCAGATTTAACAGATAAGGATCAAACTATTTATATTCCAAATATTAAAACAAGCGCAAGTGCGAATGAGTACACATCTAATTCTAAGGGATTTGTTACAATCAATGATATTATTCGATACGAAGGCTTAGAACCTAATAGAGAATATCAAGCTATTGGTTGGTTAATGATAGATATGGAGAACGAGTTATTAAATAGTGATGGGGAACGGTATGAAGCATCAATAGTATTTACTCCAACGTCAACAAATGGTACAGTCGAAGTATCATTTAATATTCCGATTAAACTTCTTACAAAAGGTAATCTTGTTATCTTTGAAGAGTTATATATTGAAGATAAATTGATTGCAGAACACAAGGACTTTCATGATCCAGAACAAACCGTTTCATTTATTAAAATTGTTATCCAAAAAATTGATGTAGACACTCATTTACCATTAGAGGGTGTTGAATTTACACTATATGATGTGAATGGTAATCCACTAGAAATACTAAAGACTGACGAGCATGGATTGGCTCGTTTTTTAGTTCCAAAAGGTAACTATTACACTAAAGAAACAAAAGCACTTGAGGGTTATATCTCGAGTGGTGAGACATATGACTTTAAAATATTGGGTAACGAAGAGAATCATGAAGTCGTTCTAAAAATTGAGAACAAAAAAATTCCAGAACTACCTAAAACAGGAACTGGTATCACAAAGAATGAAATAATAACGATAGCATTGTTATCAACTGGAATATTCCTCATATTCTTACACTTGAAAAAGAAGGAATCAGAGAATGAAGAAAATAAAGATTAAACGAAAAACTCTCAAATTTGCATATATTGCATTTCTAATAATACTCTTGTTGATCGTCTATATAGTTCTAGAAACCATGTCATATTCACAGTATGTACATGTATAAATATCGGAGGGAAAATGGAACAAGAAAAGTATATGACTGCCGTTGTAGAAGACAAACTTGTCTTACTATCCTATGGCAGACTAAAACGATCACAATTTGACTCATCATTATTCATTTATGATATTGGTTCTTTAGATAATGGCTTCGAGCCTCTACTTATTAAAAATCAAGTCATTGTTAATCATTACGGGACACTCATTTCAAGTGTCCCTTTATTAAGCGAAGATAGGATTATTATTTTATTAGATGATGACAACTTTAGAGAACTTGATGACTATTTAAGTGTCGAAGAATATCAACAAATTGATGCTAAAGAAAATAATCTTTTATTGAAACAAAGGGAAACTTTTGACATTAACCAAGATATGTGAAGAAAGGAGGTTTTATTTTGAAGTCCCCCATACCTTATATCGGAGGGAAAAGAGCACTCCTTCACGAGATATTACCCTTAATCCCCGACAAGTACTATAGATATGTTGAGGTGTTTGGTGGTGGAGCATCAGTTCTATTTGCCAAACCTCCTACCCGATTTGAAGTATATAATGATGTTCAAGATAACTTAGTTAATTTGTTTTTAGTATTAAAAGAACGTCATTTCTCATTTTTAAACGAGTTAAATGTACTGAGCCTTAACTCTAGAACAGAATTTAATATCCTCAAAAAGATTGTTAGTGGTGATTATACACCCTACGCATATATAGAGGATGAACTTAATGTTGCCAAGGTAACCTTAAAACCACTAGAATATAAAGAAATCAAAGAAATATTAACTACAAAGGCTCGAATGCATGATGTGAATCGAGCTGTCTCTTACTATCGATTACTAAGAACAAGTTATGGTGCTGGTGGAACATCTTTTGGTGCAAGACCCATTGAGGTGCATACATTAAAAATATACCGTGATATTTCAAAAGCACATCACAGACTTAAGCGTGTTGTTGTTGAAAATAAGGACTTTGAAGATCTTATAAAACAATATGATGCGGAAGATTCATTTTTCTATTGTGATCCTCCCTACTTTGGTACTGAACAAACATACGATGCGCCATTTTATTCAAATGATCATGAACGATTATTTCATGTCTTAGATAATATAAAAGGACAGTTTCTTTTGTCATATGATGACAGCGAATATATTAGAGATTTGTATAAAGACTACCACATCGTATCGGTAACAAGATTGAATAACTTAAAGCAGAGGTATGATCCTGGAAGCGAGTTTAAAGAAGTCTTAATTGCTAACTACGACATTTCAAAAATCAAAAAAGAAAAAACAGTTCAATTGGAGCTATGGAGCGAGGAAAATGAATTATAAATCAGAAGTTAAAATACTGGATGACAAAGGTCGCATCAGTATATCTAAGGAACTCAGAGATTCACTGCAATTTGAAAAGGGGGCTGTATTAAAACTGCAAATTAAGGATGGGAACTTACTCATCAGGAAAGTTGGTATTCTTGACCACGAAGGAAACTCTGATAAAGAAATTATGAACAATATTCAAAACGCTTTTAATGCACTTTCAAAAAAAGAAAAGCTTAGAATCGCAAAACAGATCATCAGTATGATAGAAGGAGTTGATTAAAGTGAAATTTAAAAAGGTGAAAAATACAGTCTTATTTGTGACAATATATTTATCAAGTACGTTACTATTTCCAATTCATGCTGCAGGTAATGTGTCGGGAGTAATTGAAGAAACATGGAAGAATGCAGAGAGTCAAATAAGACAGGTAGTGGATAATGTTATCTTCCCTGCTCTCAGTGTATTGCTAGCAATTTTCTTTTTTGTTAAGTTAGGAAGTGCATATTTTGATTACAAGAAAAATAATGATCGTTTCGAATGGACTGCCCCAGCGATCTTATTTGTTGCGTTAGTATTCACACTAACTGCACCAAGTTATATTTGGAAAGTTTTATAAGATGTTTATATGGGATTTTGTTGTAGACAAACTATTCGATCAAGTAACAGATTGGATTCATGGGCAGATTGTCGCATTTTTAGGAGAGTTCTTCGGTATGATCAACAACATGGGTGCTGAGTTATTCGACTTTGTTTGGGTTAAAGCCATTGTACTTTTCTTTAATTACTTCGCATGGGCAATGTTCACCGTGGGGTTAATTCTAGCTGTATTTGAAACTGCCCTCGCTTATCAAAATGGCCAAGGTAATATTGGCAATACTTTTATCAATATTCTGAAGGGATTTATTGCAACATCCCTAATAACAGTACTTCCAATTGAACTTTTTAAGTTTGCTGTTTCGATGCAAATTATTCTATCTAAAAGTATTGCTGGATTACAAGGTGGAGAAGCAGGCATTGGTGCTATGGCCACCAATACAATGTCTACCATTAACAAATCTGGTTTATCGATCATATTCAGCATTTTTCTTTTAATTGCTGTTGGGTATTCTGTCATCAAAATATTTTTTACTAATCTCAAAAGAGGTGGTATATTACTAACTCAAATTGCCGTAGGAAGTCTATATATGATATCTGTTCCAAGAGGCTATATTGATGGATTTACAGGTTGGAGTAAACAAATCATCGCACTATGTTTAACCACATTTTTGCAATCAGTATTCCTGGTAGCAGGACTCATGGTTTTTCAAGACAGTTTACTATTAGGCATAGGATTAATGCTGAGCGCAAACGAAATACCTCGCATTGCTGAACAGTTTGGACTGGACTCATCAACACGAGGTAATATGATGGGCACTATTTATGCAACACAAAGTGCTCTAAATATCGTAAAATCATTTAAATAATTATGGAGGAATTATGTATCTATACCCAAACAACCTAAGAGCTAGACCGATGCTTTGGCTTTGGTACCTAAAGGATATCGTGGTCATCGGGGTGATCACACTAATTGCGGTATTCGTTTATGCACAATTTAGTAACATTAATCTTCTGCTAGGAGTAGCAGTTTATTCAATTTTATCATTAAGATTTGACGACTTAAGTATCTTGGATATTCTAACTCACTTATGTCGTTTTTTTATACTCGAACAACAAACTTTTATTTGGAAAAACGAAAGGATTATAAATCATGAATAAAAATAGAAATCTAGCATATGGCTATGTTTATGACATTGATGGAATGTATGACGAGATATTTGTGTTTGAAAACACCCCAATAAATGTTGCAAGTTTCATCACCATTAACAACATGAATGAATGTACTATCACAAATGAAGCAGATACCTTAATCTTAACGTCAATTACTGGAGGTTTTGTTGATACATGTCCTGATCAAGATTATCTAACAAGAGTTCTATTTCCTGTGCTACTCCCCATGCAGACAGGGCAAACAGATCCTATTGAAATAGAATTCATTCAGGATCACTTTACATATGAAATGGAGATGTAAAATGTTTCGTAAAAATAAAAAATCTACGAGAAAGCTTTTGAATCTTAAAAAACTTGATACCTCGCGTATCATTGGATACAACGGTCATCAGTTACTTTATTACTCCGTTGTTCCCTATAACTTATCTGTTTTATCAAATGAAAATATTGAATCAAAGATATTTGAACTTATGAACTTGATAAGAGGTACAGAGAGTGTTGAAATACTTTGTTTGAATAACAGAGAAAATTTTAGGTTTAACAAAGACTACCTTGTTAAACGAATTCAAGATGAAACTATTAGCAGTATTAAAAGATTGAATAAATTGGAATTAGAATTTATTGATAGTATTCAAATCAAGACCGCAACTGCACGGTCTTTTTTAATTGGTATACGCATACGAAAAGATGATGAAAAAATCGTGGAACACGAAGTAAATATGTTAGAGAAAACATTTAAACATCGTGGATTTACTATGCAAAAGCTAAGTCCTGATGAACTTAAAACCTTATTGGCGGTTTACTTTGAACAAAATGTGACATCAGATACTTTTGAAGATATAGATGGAGAGAGGTGGCTAATAGATGAATTTTAGAAGAAGACCTAAAAATAAACAAGGTCATACTGAACAAAAGAAGATGCATGACTTTCTGGACATGATATCACCTTCAACTATAAAGTTTTACACCGATTACTACATATGTGGTAACACTTATAGGTCAGTATGGGCTATAAGACAGTATCCTACATCGACGGAAGAGCTTGCCCTACTTCGTTATTTGGGAGAAAAAGAAAATGTCACCTTAAAAATTTATTCGAGAATTGTAACACCTGTCGAGGAAAGGAAGATCATCTCTAATGCAACTAACAAACAAAAAATGAAAACAGTATCTTCATCTCAAATGCAAGAAACAATTGAAGCACAGGTAGATATACAAGATTTAAATACATTAATTGCTAATATGCATAGGTCAAAAGAACCTTTAGTTCATACTGCAGTGTATATAGAAATGATCGCAAATGATTTGGAATCCTTAAATGTTCTCCAATCAAGTGTGTTTGCAGAACTAACACGTTCGAAGATGAATATAGATAAACTATTCTTAAGACAAAAGGAAGGTTTTATTTCCGTAATGCCATCTGGATTTAATGCTTTTAGAGAAGAATTTGAAAGGGTACTTCCTGCATCATCAGTTGCTAATTTATTTCCATTTAACTATTCAGGTAAAACTGATCCTAATGGTTTCTATATTGGAACTGATAAATACGGTTCTAATATCATCGTTGATTTTAATAGAAGAACTGAGGATATCACAAATTCAAATATCATCATTCTTGGTAATTCAGGGCAAGGTAAATCTTACTTACTAAAAAGTATAATTCTAATTCACCTCCAATCAAATATGAATGTCATTGTCCTTGATCCTGAAAGTGAGTATATAGATTTAACACAAAATGTCGAAGGTGATTACATTGACTTAACGAGTGGCCAATACATTATCAATGTACTCGAACCGAAATTATGGACAGATGAAGTATTGATTGAGGATCTCTACGATGAATATACTCCTGCTGCATTTAAAACTTCTAATGCATTGTCTCAGCATATTTCATTCTTGAAAGACTTTTTTAAAACCTATAAAGACCTGAGTAATGCACACATTGATACTTTGGAAATCATGTTAAAAAAACTATATGACAAGTTTGAAATCACCGATCGAACAGATTTATCTAAACTTAAAAGAGAAAATTATCCTATCTTAGAAGATTTATACAATTTGATAGACCTTGAATACAAAACATACAATCCTGAAGAAAAGGAATTATATGATGAGAATATTCTTAGAGAAATTTTACTTGCAATCTATTCAATATGCAAAGGTTCTGAATCAAGATACTTCAATGGATATACAAACATCCAAGACGGAAGACTTGTAACATTTGGTGTTAAAGGTTTACTCAATTCGAATGAAAACTTAAGAAATGCATTACTCTTCAATGTTTTATCGTATATGTCTAACGAACTCTTAACAAAAGGAAAAACAGTTGGTGCTTTGGATGAGTTCTATTTATTTTTAACGAACCTAACCGCTGTTGAATATATTAGAAACTTTATGAAACGAGTACGAAAAAAAGACAGTTCAATCATTCTTGCCTCTCAAAACTTAGAAGATTTTAATATTCCTAAGATAAGAGAGTATACCAAACCACTCTTCTCAATCCCATCTCATCAATTTTTATTTAACGCTGGAAGTATCGATGTACAGTTTTATATGGATACATTACAACTTGAAAAATCAGAGTTTGAGTTAATTAGATATCCACAGCGTGGTGTTTGCTTATACAAATGTGGAAATGAAAGGTACAACCTAAAGGTTGAAGTTCCTGAGTACAAATCAAAATTATTTGGTGAAGGTGGCGGACGCTAATGTTCAAAGGAAGCAAGATACTTCTATCTCTAATTACTACAGAAAATGGTAGAAAAACACTTAAAAATATATTACTTATAACACTCTCTCCTTTAATAATTATTGTTCTATTTATAGCTGTTTTAGGAGATGCGACTTCAAAACACAACCATGAAATTATCGATGTTTTATTCCATAATAAAGAAATATGGTCTGATGTTCCATCTGAGTTCTCACAGTCCATTAGTACAATCAAGAATACCTTTGAACAAATTGATACTGAAATTGCATTATTAGAAAATGTTAAGGGAAAAATTGATGACACTTTTATTAAATCAATCTTACTCTCTCTTTCATTGAACAAAGAAAACGAAAATGTGGTTGATCAACTTAACATTCACGAATATACTAAACTTTTCTATACATTAGAAATAGAATCAAACAATGACGATGAATCATTCGAAGACAATATAAGCACTGTTATAATACCAATTAAATCATCGAACCACTCCATAAAAAATGTACAGTCTTTTTTTGGTATAGATTTAACTCCCTACTACGATATGATATTTGAAATTTACCACGTCGCCTTGACAGGGAAAAATAAAGGTTTAGATACAAACGTATCGCCTCATTATTTACTGACTGAACACTTTGATAATTCGGAGATGACACAGTTTGTTGGTGGGACGTTTGGACAAATGTTTGATAATGATTGGAAACAACATGTTACCTCAGAGTTCGGTTATCGTGAACCAATAAAACTACCAGATGGAACTTATACAGGTAACTATCATTATGGTATTGACTTTGGATATGAAAAAGGCACACCAATTTATGCTCCACTAGACGGAAAGGTTGTGCTTTCAAAATATACTGAAGGAGATTTTGGATTCTACGTTGTTATGGATCATGGTGGTGGTATTCTTACTCTCTATGCACACTTATCAAGAATTCATGTTGATGAAGGTGAAGAAGTCACTCAAGGTGAAACTGTTGGAGAAGTGGGATCATCTGGTGCTAGTACAGGCAATCACCTACATTTTGAAATAATAGAAGATAGAGTACGTATTGATCCTAGAAAATATTTAAAATAAAGGAGCTTAGTAAATGTCAGAACATTATGAAACAATCGCTAATTTAATTTATAAAGAATGCATACGTTGGGTAGTGGATTTTATCGAAGAAGAAATCTCATTCTCAACTTTGTTGGATCGATTTCAAGAGAACTATAACAAGTTTTCTGTACTGGAAGATATTGATCTATTGGACTTATTGAATGATGAAAAAGAAATTCAATTACTTGAAATAAACATTGCACTTGAAGATAGAGTCGTAGCGATTCAATTTGACGACGATACTTACAGTGAAAGACATCTAAAAGAAATACTCATTGAAATTATTAAAATTGAAGAGAAACTAGGCGCAAATTAGCGCATTTTGTATAGGAAGGAATCAAAATGAATATTAATAGAATTAAATCATTGTACCCTACTGGTACACGTTTAAAGTGTGTTGAAATGAACGATACCCAAGCAGTCCCAACAGGAACTCTTGGAACAGTAGAGTTTGTTGATGACATGGGAACCATACATGTAAATTGGGATAATGGCAGTTCACTTGGGCTAATTGTTGGAGAAGATTCGTTTGAAATAATTCAACATCAAGATTTAAATTATGAAGTAATACCAGTAAACATCACGCTGTATGCTCCTGTATTAGCAAAGCAGAAGTTAGATCCCAAAGAACATCAAATTAAAAAAGCAATTAAAGTATCTCACCTAGAGTACTTAAACCTCTTAGATGATCCAATGAAAAATCGAGAGTATATCAAAAACCATATTGAAGATATGTATACTGAAGATGATGTTTATCATAGTATATTAGTATATTGTGATGAAGAACAATCGGGAATTTTAATTGAATCAGAAGGATATGAGTATGCACGATATCAAGGTTTTATCGATGACGTTCATAAACTTTTAGAAACTGGAATCGTACATGTAGAAGATAATACACTGCATACAAAGATAAGAGTTTTGGTTGTTGAACCAGAGAATAAACCCTATGTTGCAATTATAGATAATTCGTTAGAATCATCGCAAGCTATGGTTGGAGGCTATATTGAAACAGTTTATCTCAGTGACTCTGCAGAAATAATTTGTAACGAAGAAGGTAAGCTTATGAACTTACCTGCAAATAGAAGGGTTGGAAACGATATTATCGCTGGTCGTTTTATTATCGTTGGAGTAGATGATGGCGAACACTTTAAGTCATTAAGTCCAGATGACATTAAAAAATATAGTCAACAATTTAATGATATTGAAATGATTGATCAAAAAGAAACTCAAAAATTATTGGATTATGAAATCAGATTTTAGGAGGAAAATATGAAAACTAAAAAAGTAACAATTGAAGTTAGTGAATCCAAATTAAGTGCTTTAGAAGTATTTATTAAAAATAGAAACTCAACAGTCGAACTAGAACTTCAAGATACATTTAATAAACTGTATGAAAGGGTTGTTCCAAATCAAGTGAAGTTGTTTGTAAAAGAAACTTCCCCCTCTAAAAAAGATGATGGTTTGAACATACCAAAAGTCGGTAAATAATCTCCTAATTGACCCAAATCTATAGATGATTTTTACTGAAATAAAGCGGTACCGCTTTTATAAGCCAAATTTGGGATCAAGTTTCGTAAAATTCTAACATTTTTTTCAATATTTTGCTTATCGCGCATATTAAAAGCCACAAACTCGAGGTGTGTGCCCGAATCGTGGCTTTTGTGCGATTATATTTCCTAAATGGAGTAAATATAGCAGTCCCATCTAGTTTGACTGCGTGTGAGCCTGTGTTGGAATAATTGCATTTTCAGTAAATTAACCCTATTTACCGCCAAATTGGGCTGTTTATCTGAAGGGATAATTTGAAGCAGGTTAAAGAGAGGTAGTGCATTACTTCTACGAGCAAAGCTCGTAGAACTATAAATCATTAGAGTTGATGACAGTCATATTACCTATCGAATATTCTTTAAAATCTACATCTTCAACAAATAAAATCCCTTCCACATTAAGTGAATTATAAGGAATGTCATTTATTTCCATAAACTCTAAGTATTCAGCTAGTTCTTTAAATCCAGTATAAGCATACTCTATATCTCTAGTATATTTGATTTCTCCGATTGTTATATTAATTAAGTAATCTTCATTAAATTCTAAGATTATTAAATCAGGTCTTCCCGCCCAAATAGTATTATTTGGCTTGGATTTTTGTAATTCTTTAAACTTATTTGTTATCTCTTTAATATTTTTAAGTTGTTGTAGATATTTATGGGTTCCAATGATATCTTCTAATGTTATATGGAAGTTTAAGTATTTTACAGCAGACCTATTGTGATAAATTAAGACTCTATTATTATCAACTGTATGTGCTTTTGCAAAATAATCTTCAGTACCATCGATAATATTGAAAGTTACATTGTTAAATTTATTACGAATATATTTAATTATTACAAACAGTTCGAAAACCTCATCTACATCCTGAATTTCGATAAATGTTGTTTGAAGCAACGAGTTTATAGTATCCATATTTTCCGACATTATTAGATTATAATACTTTATTATTTGAGCTGCGTCTCTATAAATTTTTTTTCTACTTTTTAAAACATCGTTCAACATTTTAGTAGAAATGTCTATTTTCGAGGTATCTATTCTCTTAATATATATATTTCTATTAAGTAACTTTTTGACAGTACTCATAATAAATTCACCATTTTTAAACCAATGGTATTTTTGAAATCTTGCCATTCCAACATCTTTGAAAATTATTTCTTCTAAAATTTCCAAAGATTTTTTTAACACAATATTCTCTTTAGTGTTATACAATTTGTCAGTACTTGCACAAACAAAAGTCATATTAGTCGTATTACCAGTTCTATACCTTTCTTGCATGGTTTCATTCCATATAATACGTCCTCTTATTTCACCTTGTAACACGTCTTTTTTAGGCTCAGTAGAATGTCGTAACTGATCAATTGAAGTGTCTAGAGTTGTGATATAATCGTAAACAGCTGGTGAGATAATAAAGTGAATGTTAAGTATTTCTTTCATATCATTGAATTTTACATCTTGAAATTCAAAGAAAAATTTGGGATTAATAAAACCATTTCTAAAATAATAGATTAAATCATCCTTAATTTCTTTTATCATCTCGAATTTTATGTTGTTGTCATATAATTGTTCTTTCATATCTTACTCAATATTGATTCCGAAAAATGTTTGGATCGACAATTTCAATTTGTGCTTGTTTTCAATAGAAGCCAATGAAATTAGTTCTCTATAATACTTAATTAGTTCATCTTCATACAGTCCTTCTAACTGGGGTAGAATATACGATGATATCGCAGATATATAGTCACCACCATGGTAAATAAATTTAGCAATATCTTCGACCAATGCCGGTCCCATTTGTCTATACTTATTAGTTAAAGTCCACAAATCAGTAATATTCGCTTCATCTACTTCATTGAGATTAATCTCCCATAGATTTAATAAAGTTCTTACAGTATCAATATCAATATTATTTGGAACATTAATTTGAACGAACGCAAATCTTCTCATGAATGCATAACTCATCTCGTAAAGTGATGATTTATCAAAAGTATTCATTGTTCCAATCAATCTCCAATCCTTAGGAACTATATAATTGTGACTTTGTGCTGGATAGTCTTCATCGGAGTTCTCAAGCGATATTTCAATTGGGTTACCATCTTTCACAAAACCCAAATCCACATCATCACCTGATAAAATTGAAAAGAAAGATCCAAATGCTTTATCTATATCAGCACGATTTATTTCGTCAATGATTATCCATTGGTTTTTTTGATTATTATTATTATCTTTAAGTGAACTTAAAAATATGCCGTCGTCAAAGTATAATTGTCCAAAAACATCTGGCTTGTATCCTCCGATGGTATCATAAGTAGACCAATCTGACATTGCTGTAACCATCTTATAATCGGCTTTATAACTTTCAGCTATTAATTTTGCTATTTTACTTTTCCCTGTACCAGGCGGACCAATTAATATTAGATGTTTTCCACTTTTGAAAATAGACCTAATACTGTTTTTTATAATTTTTTCATCCTCAAAGTACAAATTTTGGAAATCCAAAGTTGATTCAAAATCTATATTAAACATTTGTTTGTTTTTAGCTTTTATTTCAACATTTTGATGATTTCGGAAAAAGCTTAGGTCAGGAGCCGGTAATTCGGTCGATTTATTTGGAACAAGTTTCTTAACTAACTCCTCCGTTTTCTCTTTTGCATCTTTTTCAAATTTGCCTAACTTCTCTATTACTTTCTCTCTATAACTTGGATTTTTCCATATATAGATAAACATATTAGGGTTACCCATTACAAACTGGCGGAGCCAATCATCACCATTTAAATCAATATATTCTTTAATGATATCTTCTATGTTCTCTAAAAAAAGTCTAGTTTCAGATGTTCTATTAACAAGGTGGAAATCATAATCTTCCTTTAGAACAGGATACAAAATAAATTTTGTTTCAGTTCTAACAATATACAAATATGTAAGTTTGCCTAGCAATAAATCAATAAATGAACATGACTTTGGATCGCTTTTATCAAATTTTACATATCTTCCGCTTTCTGTGTAATACATAGGCTTGATTTTTATTTCTCTATCATTGGATCTTTCATATTTTTCTATGTTTTCCAGCTTACCTTTAAACATACTCTTAAAAGGCATAACATTTTTTACAACCAAATCAATATACTCATCCAATTTGTCACTATCTATTACAAATTCATGTGTGAAACCATCAAAAAAGTCTTCTATAGCTTTTTTGTCTTTAGGAATATCACTTGCATAATAACTACCTACTTGACTATCTTTTATACTATTAAGTTGACTTTTTGTAACAGCCTCTGAATTAGGAATATCAATTATTATATAATCTAGTTTATTTACATGAGTAGCCATAATTTACCTCCATTGTATATATTCTAACATATCTTCCAAGATTTTAATTAAAACATCTACAACTATACTATTACCCGCCTGACGGTACCCTTGTGCTCTAGAAACCACTATTTTATAATCGTCAGGAAACCCCATTAATCTGTGTGCTTCTCTTTCAGTAAGCATTCTTATTGGACCGAGATCCGTCATATAATTATCAACACCAGCTCTATGCCTGTTACCCATTGTAGCCAAAATAGTCCGAGCAATTGGCAAATCTATTTCTACTTTTTGATAGAAACCTTTTGTACCCGTGCTCATGACGTATTTCTTCAACTTAGGCGAGAGTATATATTTTGGGTCCACATATCCTTCTTCAAAAGTCAGACTCAACTTACTATTTATAGATTTAAAATTACCTAACTTAGTTTTACTTAATAAAAAATCTTGCATGGTAAATTTTAAATCTTCAACTTTAGGAGGAAAAGAATAATTTTTATCAATTTTAATATCCTTTCTAACACCAACAACAAATATTCTTCTTCTAGTTTGGGGAATACCGTAGTCCTTTGCATCTAGCACAGATTCAAAAATATTATAGTTTAATTGACTGAAAACACCTTTCATGATTTCCCAGGTGTTTCCTTTATCGTGTGTAGTTAGGCCTCGAACATTTTCATATATAAACATTTTAGGATGAATTTCATTTAATAATCTTGCATAATCATAAAAAAGTGTACCTCTTGTGTCTTCCAATCCTTCTTGAAATCCCACTGTAGAAAAACTTTGACAAGGACTGCCTCCAACGAATAAATCTACTTCATTTTCGTAATCAGTACCATCGAGCATTCTAATATCTAAATAAAATTTGCTGGGATCAATATCGTAATTCGCTAAGTACGATTTCTTAACAAAATTGGTTCTTCTGGTTTTATTTGAATATAAGCTATCAACATACTCTTTTTTTGCAAGTACAGTCTCCATTTTCTTTATTTTTTTTAATTCCTCTTCAGGTTCTATATCAATTTCTATATCTCCATTATCACATGCAAAAACAATTTCGTGATCTATATTCATCCTTTTTAATGCTTGTTCTACTGCACCTATTCCACTAAAAACAGTAGCAATTTTAAGTTTTTTATCCACAAATATCTCCTTTTTATAAAATTTCGCAATTATATATTTCTTCAACTATTGCTTCTAAAACTGTAACCACTATTGAATTCCCTATTTGTCTATACGCTGGTACATTGGGTACAACTATTTTGAAATCATCGGGAAATCCCATAAGTCTAATTGATTCTCTATACGTTAATTGTCTAATTGCTCCTCGTTCACCTTTAAATATACCAATATACGCTCTTTCTAGTATTTCTTTATTGTTTTTAATATCTTCATAGGGTACAAATACAAAGTCACCATTCCAATTAAATTGCTGATTTGCTTTTTGAGTTTGAATTATTTCTTGATTTACTCGCGCTCTATTTTTATATTTTTCATTGGTTACAAATTCAAACCCTTTTTTACCTAAGAAATGTCTTGCTGCGACATTTTTTTCAAGATAATCAAACATAGTAGTTGTTAATTCTTTTCCTCTAGGAAAATAAAACTCTTTATTTTTGTCTTTCCATCCCACTACAAAGAGACGCTTTCTATTTTGCGGTATTCCAAAATCTTTCGAGTTTAAAACTGTATATTTGAATTTGTAGTCAAGAGATTCAAATATTTCTTTAATTTGCTTCCAGGTTTTACCTTTATCATGAGTTAACATTCCCGGAACATTCTCAAATATAAAAACTTTAGGTTTTGTTTCTTTAACTAATCTTGCGAAATCATAAAATAAAGTCCCTCGAGCATCATCTAAACCTGCCCTTTTGCCGATTATGGAAAAACTTTGACAAGGACTTCCTCCTACTAACATATCTACTTTACCTTCGTATTTTGTTCCGTCGATGAACCTAACATCTTCATACCATTGATCTTCTCTAATAGAATAATTCGCAAAATAGCTTTGTTTTACGTAATTGGGTTTGCTTAAAGAATCATACTGATTTTTTACAAATTCAGAGATTGATTTCTTTTTGCTATCTTCGAATTTAATTTTAAGTTCATCTAATGAACAAATTAGATCTCTTTCACCGTTATCCGAAGCAAAAATGATATTATAAGGAATTTTCTTTTTAATCAATGCTTGTTCTATTGCTCCAATACCGCTGAATATGGTAGCTAAATTTAATTTATCCATCAACATTTCCTCCTTAGCCAGCTTATTATAGCATATTAAAAATCTTCTGTCTGCTAATCAAAAAAGTTAACTTAAAATAACTCTTGAAACATAATAAACGCTTATCCACATGAAATAGTGACTACTGATAGACTTCATCATAGACCGTATCACATAAATCAATATAATTCACAACTAATGGTTTTATTTATAGAAAGGAGATTCATGGATAAAAGAATTAAAACAGGAACAATGATGTATCCAAGAATCATAAAAATTTGTGATGATAATCTAGATATATCAAATGCGAGTTCTCGTAATGACTTTATAGAACAAGCAATTCAATTTTATGTTGGCTATTTGCACAAAGATGATAATATTGATTACTTAAACTCGATAATTGACCAAACAATTAATAATAAAATAGATTTACTAGAAGAACAGTTATCGACTGTTCTTTTTAAACTAGCAGTTGAATTAAGTATGCTAATGAACATTGTTGCTGCAAACAATAAAATAGATTCAAACACACTAAATGCGTTAAGAAAAAAATGTATTAATGATGTTAGATCATCAATAGGAAAAGTCAATTTTGAAGAAGTGATAAAATATCAAAACCAAGAAGGTAAGGAGGTATAAAAATGCCACGAATCATCGCAAAGTTTGGATATATGAAACCAAGCAATGTAAAGAGATCTAGTTTTTTAGAATATATTGCCACAAGAGATGGTGTTCTAAAAAACATTGATAAGATAATAGATAAGCCACCCACAACTAAGCAATTAGACTTAATGAAAAAACTGATAAATAAATATCCTGAAATTATGAAATATGAAACATATAAAACTTACGATGAAAATAAATCAGTCGGTAGTGCAAGCGAGTTTATTACTGAGGTTGAAGAATCTCATTATACGAGTTTAAATCGATCAAAAGAATATATTGAGTATATTGCGAAAAGACCACGAGTTGTTAAAGAAGGAACTCATGGTCTTTTTACTAATACCGATGAAAAAATAGTACTTGAACAATTGAAAAAGCGAATAGAAAAGCATCAAGGTAATATCTGGACTGGAATCATATCACTAAAACGAGAAGATGCACATCGCTTAGGCTATGAAGATTTGAAGTCATGGAAAATACTAGTAAGAAGTCTTCAAAACGAACTCTCTAAAAACATTAAAATAAATCCCGTTAATTTTGAGTGGTATGCAGCGTTTCATAATGAGGCACACCATCCACATATCCATCTAATTATGTTCTCTAAAGATGAGAAACAAGGATATTTAAATAAAAAGTCAATTGATAAAATTCGCTCTGCATTTGCAAAAGAAATCTTTAAACAAGATTTACTACACATCTATAAATCCCAAACCCATTATAGAGATCAACTTAAACTATCCAGTGAAACCTACATCAAATCTAAAGTGTCAAAGATTTCAAGATCTTTTAAGCAAGACGAAATTATAGATTTAAAACTCACTGAATTGGCAAAAATCTTGAAGAACACTCCAGGAAAGCATACCTATGGTTATCTTCCAAAATCCACAAAAGAACTCGTAGATGAAATTGTTAATCTCGTGTCGCATACTCCTGAGGTTAGAGAACTTTTGGATTTATGGTATCTTCAAAGACAAGAAATACTTTATACATACACTGATAAAAAAGAAAAAATTAAAAGCTTGGCAGATATCGATGCATTTAGGAGTGTTAAGAATATAATCATTAAGCATGCCGATAACATTATTATTCCGACAGGCACCACTCAAGAAAAAATCGCTACGAACACCAAAGAAGTTAGACCGATTTCTATAGATCAAAAAGCAAATACACTCGTTCCACAAGACACTCTAGATCAATTGGAAGAGCTACTTGAAACCGGAAACTTGGATGTAGGTGAAGATGCAGTACCTACCAGTAAATCAGAAATCAAATTGAACCAAGAAAGAGGAAAGGAAGATCGCAATATAGTTCACTATTCTTTAAAATTATTTTATTCGATCAGTAACATGTTTGAATCATCTATGATATCTCAAGCACAAAAATATCATGCAGATCAAGAACTTTTAAAGAATATCAAGAAACAGAAAATTGCGTTAGGACATCGCTATGACGATAAATGATATTCACATCTTAGATATACTTGAGTCTCTTAATGAACCATTAATACAGAAAGGAAAAAAAGTAAAATGGGATAAACATCATTCAATAGATATTAATGATAACAAATGGTATCGACACTCAACACAAGAAGGCGGATACCCAATTCAATTTATGATGAAGTTTTTTGATATGGACTATAAACAATCAGTTCAATATCTTTCAAAAACATTCAATGTTAGAAAAGACTTACCCAATAAATCAACAAAACAAAATCTAAAAATACCTTCGAGAAATCCATACAACACAAGAGTAGAAATTTACCTGAAACATTTTCGGTTTATTGACCAAGAAATTATTGATCATTTTATAAGTAATCTATTACTCTATGAATCAAGTAAATATAATAACTGTGTGTTTGTAGGAAAAGATAATCAAGAAAAAATAAGACACATACATGAAAGAAGCATTCATACATCCGAATTTGAATATAAATCAAATGCTTATGGCTCAGACTCGCGATGGCCATTCAATCATATTGGAACAAACAACAAACTCTATGTATTCGAAAGCCCAATTGATATGTTGTCGTACATCACACTACATAAAGAAAATTGGCACAAAAACTCATATGTTGCATTATGTGGTCTATCAAATCGACCAGTCTTAAATATGATAGAGACTTATCCTTTCCTAAGTAATGTTATTTTATCGCTAGACAATGATATTCCAGGACAAGAAGCCTCTCTAGCAATTCTGGAAGATTTAGAGAAATTAAAAAATATCAAAATTGAGATTAAGACATCCACATTCAAAGACTTTAATGAGGACTTAAAATTTAAAAAAGGTATATCACCTATTGGAGGAATCATTGATCCTTTTATCGGTTATAAAGATGAAATTCTTCATAACATAAGGAGTGATGTCGTAAAAAGAAAACAGTTAACATTGAGAGATTTATTAGACGCTTTTTCAATCTTTTTGTATACTTTTGAATCAACTTCAGTAAAACAAAGAGCGAAGGCACTCAATGCTCTAATTGAGAGCGCTACAATCGCGATTAAAATGGCGCATCAACAAAGTACTCACTTAGAAAAAAATATAACATTGAATGAATTTATAGATAATCGTGTTTTTGAAAGTTTACCCTTTATAAAATACGTAGATAAAGGTCCCCACTTTAGTAAATTCATGCAAGAATTAAATTTTTTAAAAAAAGAGTTCAAACTGAAAATTTATCATACTTCAAATGATAAAGAAGAAATCATCGCATCATTGATGCGATTCGCAAGAACATGTGTATATACGCATGTTCTTTTAATACTCAAAGAAAGGAAAAAACATTATGACTAAAAAGTTTATCAAACCTGAATCCCCACTTATTGGAGCAGACGGTAATATTTTTAATTTAATAGCCATAGCATCACGTTCTCTTAAGGAGAACAATTATAGCGAAGAAGCAGAAGAAATGACTAAAAGAGTCATGCAATCATCAAGCTATGAAGAAGCATTAGGAATCATCAACGAGTATGTTGAACCTGTAAATGTGTATGAACATGAAATAAGTCAAAGAGACTATATAGATTATGAATAATGAGGCAATCATCATTCTAACTGTTATGGGATTAGGACTATTGTTCTTAATTATCATTACAAATAGAAACTACAATCTCAACAATATCAAAAGCAAGCGTGTAGGAGATGGACAGCACGGTACAGCGAAGTTTGCATCGAATGCGGAAATACGCTCAGCACTAAAAGAAGTCCCTTACGAGCCGTCTAAATGGCGGCAGAAAACACGCTTACCACCTACTCAGGGAGTCATTATTGGCTATACTAAAAAGCATAACAAAGTCCACGCACTGGTTGATGATTCGGATGTTAATACTTTGATGATTGGTGCTGCAGGGATTGGAAAAACCGCATACTTCTTATATCCAAATTTAGAATATGCATGTGCTTCAGGTATGTCTTTTATGACAACCGATACAAAGGGGGATTTGTTTCGTAACTATGCTACTATTGCTGAAAAGTATTATGGATATAAAGTATCAATTATAGATCTCAGGAATCCTTTAAATAGTCACCATTTTAACTTACTTCATCTTGTCAATAAATACATGGAGTTGTATTATAAAAGTAAGAATAACTTAACCTATAAGGCAAAAGCAGAAAAATATGCAAAAATCATTTCTAGAACGATAATCTATTCAGGGGAGACTGACATGAACTTTGGGCAGAATCAGTTCTTTTATGACTCTGCTGAAGGACTACTGACTGCAACAATCTTAATCGTTGCAGAATTTGCAGAGAAAAATAAAAGACATATTATATCTGTTTTTAAATTAATCCAAGATTTACTAGCGCCTGTTGGTCATAAATCCAATGAATTTAAGGTGCTTATGGAACAGTTACCAGAAAATCACAAGGCACGTTGGTTCGCGGGTGCTGCACTAAATACCTCTGATCAATCCATGCAGGCAGTCATTTCAACTGCCCTTGCACGACTGAATGCTTTTATAGATTCGGAAATGGAACAAATATTATGTTTTGATACTGACTTAGATGCGGAGACTTTTTGTAATGAGAAGTCTGCGCTTTTTCTTGTTATGCCCGAAGAAGATAATACTAAGTACTTTATTATTTCTCTAATCATACAACAACTCTATCGCGAAATTCTGACGATTGCGGATGAAATGGGAGGAGCACTTAATAATAGGGTGGTGTTCTTTTTAGATGAAATTGGAACCATGCCCAAGATAGAAAATGCAGAGATGATGTTCAGTGCGTCTCGTTCTCGTAAATTATCCCTTGTGGCCATCATACAGTCTTTGGCACAGTTAGAAAGAAACTATGATGCTCAAGGTGCTGAGATTATCGTTGATAACTGTCAAAACTCAATCTTTGGTGGCTTTGCACCTAACTCAAAAACTGCTGACGTTTTATCTAACAATCTTGGCACACAAACCATTCTAAGTGGTTCAGTAAATAAAGGTAACGGTGAAACATCCCAAAGCTTACAAATGATAGAAAGACCCTTAATGACATCAGATGAACTCAAGTCTATGCCCAAAGGTGATTTCATTGTCATGAAGACCGGTTACAACCCTATGAAGATGAAATTAAAACTCTACAAAGAATGGGGAATCGAATTTGAGGAACCATATGTAGTAAATACAAAGGATCGAGGTGAAATAGAGTATACGAGTAAAGATGAAATCTTTAGTGCAGTAAGTGGCACAGATCTACATAACAAAATCAAACAAAAGAAAGGAAAAATGAGAGTTGAGTAGTTTTCAATTTTTACAAATTTACACTTCCAATGTTAGTGCCAACGCAAAAAATGTATATCAATATTTAGAACGACATGGCGCACGCAAAGGGAGATGTTTCCACTCAACCGCTACAATTGCAAGTAATTTGAAATTATCTAGAAGAACCGTCAACAGAGTCCTAAACGAGCTTGAGTCACAAGGGTTCATTTTGAGGACTCACCGATATAGAAAAAACGGTGGAAAATCAAGTAATCAATATGAAATTTTAAAATAATTTCTAGTTAATGCCCAATTACAAACTTTTGGTGTCGTATGGTATGCGACACAATGTCGCATCTAGTTAATAGTATAACTTTAATACTTATAGCAGATAGTAGTAATAATAGTATTATCTTTTATCTTCAAAAATTAAAACTTGTGACAACAATACAATCTGAGAAAAAACCGTATGAATAGCAAAGTTCTTTTCATGTACGCTTTTTTCTTAGATTGGGGGCGAACATCAAATCAATCAGGAGCCCTCCTATTTTAAATCAATAATTTTTTTGATTACAAAAATAGGAGGATAATTATGAAAAAAAATTATGTAATCTACGTTAATAATGTAGCCATAAAGGTTAGCCATGAAGTCTACAAAACTTATTGGAAAAGTGTAGAACGCGAAAGATACTTAGATAAACTTGCTCAGAAATATGAACTCGAATTGGATCATGTATATGATGGATATGAAGCAAATACAATTGAATACAAGCTCATAGATGATAAAGATCCTACAAGGAGCGAAGCCATGAAATTAGAAATGATTGATTTATTGTTAAAACGAGTTAAAACATTACCTGTAGATGAGCAGCGATTAATTCAAGCAATTTACTTTGATGAATTAACACAAACTGAATATGCACGAATAACAAATACTTCTCAACAGATCATAAGCTACAGGAACAAGAGAATTCTCAAGAAATTGAGAAAGTTGTTAGAATAAATGCATATTAACATATAAATTTATGTTATTATTTCACTGGGCACAAGGTTTCTTCCCCTAATAAACCTTGTGCCCTTTATCATGCAAACAAGATTAAATACCCAACTTAATGATTTAAAAAGAGCAAATCTCATATTATTTGATAAACCACTAAATCGCAGTTTTTCTTCAAAATAATGAGAAATAATGAAATAAAACGCAAAAACCATTTATTTATCACATATTCTTTGTAAGACCCCTCGTAGATTCCTTATCTATATAGAAGGGTCTTTATTTTCCCTTCTCTCCTTGTTTTAAAAAAGGAGTTGTTCCTTGACAATTAAATAACCATTATTATTACGTTATCTATCAATGTAGCACTTTTATCAATGCGCCATAACCAGATATAAAAACTGCGAGCGATTACCCATTGGATAATAAAATAACCTTGATAAGTTATATGCGATGAGGTTGATAGTGATAATGATACTCCGCTTTCGGACGTCCGAGTATTTAAATATACCGCAGGCCAAGTAGCGTCTCCTTATGAGGGGGATGGATTAACATCCAGTGAAGCATAAATCAAAATGCGTTTAATAATGCTGCGAGATCAAAAACTCTCGTAGATAGGATAAACTTAAAAAAATTATTAGATTTAAAATAGAATGAGTGATTAACTCTTTTTTTGATGGGTTAATCACTCTATTGTATCTTAAATTATAAATACTAGATAAGTATAAAACTGTGTGGTAGTGTGTGCTTGTAAATGAGTGATAGCAGGAGGTGAGTATTAGTGAGTTCACAAATAGCACATCTAGACAAAGAGCACCAAGACTTTTTAAAGACACTTGGTAAAAATATAACGGAGATTCGAAGACAAAAAAGAATGAGTCGCTTAAAATTGTCAGAACTTTCTGGTCTACATACACAGTACTTGCTAGATGTTGAAGCAGGCAGAAAGAACCTTGGAATTTATATGATTGCTCAAATTGCACGTTCCTTGGACATTCCTCTTTCTGAACTTGTTCAAAACATAGATTTAAAACCAATGAAGTAATTAGTTTTTTAAACATTGGTTTTTTAATATATCAAGGAGGTTAAGCATGCTATTAAATGCATCAGATATTATGAATATTCTAGGAGTTAGTAAATCTTCTGCTTATAGAATAATTGATGATCTTAATAAAAAACTTGATAAACTAGGCTATTGCACCGTGAGAGGAAAGATATCTAAAAAATTTTTTTATGAAAATTATTACTTAACACGAAAGGAGGATAATTATGTCAGTCTACAAAGATAAGAAAACTAAAAACTGGGTTGTTACATTAAGGTATACTGATGCAACAGGAAAAGAAAGACGTAGAGCAAAAAGAGGTTTTAGAACTAAGAAAGAAGCACAGGAATGGGAGATCGATTTTCTTGCAAATATTAATAAAGAAAATAATGACACAAATCTGGACATTACCTTCGATGAGTTCTATGAAACATACATGAATGATATTTCTAATAGACTTCGTTTCACAACAATACGGGGAAAAAGAACGCTTTATGAAACGTATCTCAAACCCTACTTTGGAAACTTATTAATGACTAGGATATCAGCCTCAAACATTATAAGATGGCAAAATGAAATTCTGGGAAAAAATCTCAAACCTACTTATGTTAGAACCATCAATAATCAGCTCAACGCTGTATTCAATCATGCTAACAGATACTACGGATTAAAAGATATACCAACTAAGGTGGTTTCTCCCATTGGAAAAAAATCCGCTGAAGCAATGGAGTTCTGGACAAAAGAAGAGTTCGATCGGTTCATTGCAGTTATAGATGATGATAGTACACGACTTATTTTCTACACTTTATTCTATACTGGAATAAGAGTTGGAGAGCTGATGGGAATAAAACTTAAAAACATTAACTTTGATAGAGGTCATATCGAAATTAGATCTACTGCAATATATGAAAAAGGAGAGTATATTTTTTCTAAACCCAAAACTCCTAAGGCTGAAAGAATCGTTACAATTCCAAATTTCTTAACTCAAATGATTTCTAATTATGTAGATAGCTTTTACTTTATTGATATGAATGAACAAATTTTTCCCACAACAAAAAATCGCCTGTACAAAGATATGAAAAAATATTGTAAAATTGCAAATGTGAAACGCATTCGTATACATGATTTAAGACACTCACATGCTTCCCTACTAATTGAACAAGGCATTCAACCCAACATTGTTCAAGAACGATTGGGTCATGAGAAAATCGAGACTACTTTAACAACTTACTCTCACCTTTATCCCAATAAACAATATCACTTAGCCGATTTCTTAAATCAAATTGCAAATGATACAGACGTAACCATCACCGAAACATCCCATAACCCATTGTTAATCTCAACCACGAAATAGCATTATGATTTTTTCTTGTTAGATTTCTGTTTAAAGTAATTATCAACATAACCCTGAACAAAAATCTGTAAAAGGTAACATGCTTGATCATGTGTCAATCCAGTTAATCTAAGTTCATCAACTAAAAGCAGCAAATCATTTCCATCCATAAACTCGCCTCCTAATATTAGATAGATGGTGAGTTTTGATTTCCCTAAAAATTAAAGAAAATCTTGGTTTTCTTACTTTTTGACATCATTATGACATCACTAGAATATTTTTCATCAAAAAATAAGCAAAGAAATTTTGAAAGACTTACTATTCAGACGATTTCTTTATTGTTATATAAATCAAGAGCAACTATTCCCATCGAACAGTATTTTTCAGTTTCGGCATATATTAATAATAGTATCAAAATGCTATAATGAAGTTAATATATGATGTCTGGAGGCTATTATGATTATTAGAAACAATAAAAAGCTCAAACGTGTTGGTTTTAAAAATGAAAGGGAACTTCAAAACTTTTTTGAAGAAAACTTAAATGAAATACTAAATATCGATTTTGTAAGTTCCGAATTTTCTGTTGATAAATACAGAATTGATACTGTTGGTTATGAGCCAGATAAAAATGCTTTTAGGATTATTGAGTACAAAAATGTTAAAAACAATAGTCTAGTTGATCAAGGATATGCTTACTTAAATTTACTACATACTAGAAAAGCAGATTTCGTTTTGAACTATAATGAAGTTACTGGGGATAATCTTCGTATTTCTGAAGTGGATTGGACTCAATCCCGAATCATTTTTGTCTCGACTCACTTTTCAAATTATCAAATCGATGCTACCTCTTTTAAAAATATGCCCTTTGATTTATGGGAAGTAGAGAAGTTTGAAGATGAAATAATAAGTATTGAGAATAAATCAAAACGAACAAACATCGCTGTTGACGATTTTGTGAGTGATTCGGCAAAAGAAACTCTCAAAGAAATTATTGTATATGATGAGGCTTATCATTTAAATAATAAGCCAGAAGAAATTCAGGACATTTATAACGTAATTAAATCTAGAATCCTTGAGCTTGGTGAAGGTGAAATAGACATTGATCCAAGAAAACTATATATAGCATTTAAAGGGTCGACGAATATTGTAGACATTGAGGTACAACAAAAACAATTAAAAATTCATTTGAACATGAAAAAAGGTACTTTAAATGATCCAGAGAACTTAACAATAGACCAGTCTAACATCGGTCGTTGGGGAAATGGAGATTATCGTATCGATTTGAATAATTTAGAAAACATTGAGTACATCATGTACCTATTTAAGCAATCATATGAAGTTAATCGATAAATTGATTTAATTTTTTGACATCAGTTTGACATCACTTGGCATTTATTCCCACCATTCCCAAAGAAAACATTTAAAAAATCCACTGTTTAGTGGACTTTTGTGTTTTGATATAGCCAAATGGTTACTACTCCCACTCTATCGTCGCAATTGGTTTTGGACTTAAATCATACAGTACTCTACAAACACCATCTACTTCTGATAGGATTCTATCAGTTATGTGTTTTAACACTTTATAATCAATCTCTGG
>JAAZJL010000091.1 GCA_012800355.1 Erysipelotrichia bacterium
GTATCTACTGTTTGATAAGAAATTGCTAACTCTTTAGCTTTCTCAAAACTTTTAACTGGTGTATCTCTTGTAGTTCCATCATTGTCATCGCTACCATCTACACCATTTATAAAAATGACTGTGTTATTTGTATTAAGATTTAAAGGGATAGACCCATTTTCGTTTTCATTTTCATTTTCACTTGTTGACATGTCAACAACTGTTCCACTTCCTAATACCCTAAACGTATTAAAATCTTGACTTATAAAAAAAGCCAAGATTGTAATAAACGCAATAAATGCTCTAAAGATGCCCTTTTTCATCTAAAAATACCCCTTTTCCACTAAAATACAAACTTATATTATCAAGATTTTTTAATATTGTGAAACTCATTTTTGTAATAGGTGTATTACATTTACTAATACCCCCATCAAAAATCTGTCAACTTAAAGAAACCGCTTGTCAATAAATATATTTTTCATGCTTAACAAAAGTTAATTGTCAAGTTTTTTTCACATCATTTGAAATATAAAGTTGTATATTTACGATAACTAAATGCTATAATTTTTAAAAGGAGGTTTCTGTTATGAAAGCGTTTAGAAGACATTTTTTTATTACAACATTTATCGTTTGTATGCTTCTTTCAATGATAGTGCCCATAAAAGCTGAGGCTTTGGTCAGCAACTTTGATCAACTAAAAGAAGCAATTGATGATGGTGAAACACATATTGTCTTAACTGGTAATTTATATACTTTTACAGAAATGCTTCAAATTAATGGTGAAGTAACTTTAACTACCCAAAATGATTCGTCAGAAGTTTTCTTTGTTAGAGATGAAGATTTTACTGGTATGTTTTTTAAAATCACTGAAACAGGAACTTTATACTTAGGTTTAAATGATGAAGATATTGCCCTTACGATTGACGGTAAAAATTTATCTTCTGACAGTATGATTCATACTAAAGGTAAACTTATAATAAATGGGGCTAATTTAATTAACAACAATGTTGGCGCTTCTACTTCAATTGGTGGAATTGTGGCAGAAGGAACATCTGCTGAAATTGTTTTAAATAATGGTACAATAAAAAACCATGCCGCAGGATATGGAGCTATTTATGGTGATAACTCCTCTATAGTTATTAATGGAGGCTCTATAAACAACAATATCTCTGAATTGTGGTATCGCGCAGGAGCAATCAATGTTGACAATGGCGCCACTCTACTATTTGCTGGCGGAGACATAAGTTACAACACTGGAGGAGTTGGCGGAATACTGATAGGCCATGTCTTGTATTATGATGTGGAAGGCCAAAGGTCAATTCTTGATGAAGATGATCTTAGACTGATTGCTGGTAATAAATCTTCAGCAAGAATGACAGGTGGATCAATCAACAACAATACTGGCACTTATTTTGCTGGTGGAGTATTTATCAGTGGCAATGCAGAATTTACTATGGATGGTGGAGACATCTCTTATAACATTAGTAATCAAGATGCTGGAGGTATCTTAGCTTTTGACTGGATTATTTGGCAATATGCAGGTAATGAAGAAGCAGCAAATGATAGACCTTTAGTCACAGTAGAAAAATGGTCTGAAATATTTCCAGCTGCCTTTACAATGAATGGCGGCTTAATCAAAGGAAATAGAGCTCTAGGAAATAGCGGAGATGGTGATGGTGGTGGGTTGCTTATCAAATCTAACAACATTACTTTGAATGCTGGAACATTTTCAGATAACTATGCCAAAAAACATGGTGGTGCAATCCATTTAAAAACTGTTCCATATCAACTAAAATTAACAAACCTTGCTATCTATCAAAACAATTCAAACGATGAAGGTGGTGGAATATGGCTTTGTCCTATTGGTGATGCTGTTATGTCAATAGAAGATGGTGTAATTATATACAACAACACTGCCCAAAATGCTGGTGATGAAATATATACCAAAGCAAAAGAAATTGATTACTTTAACGTTACCCCTGTCGATCATTATTTTGTAACCTTGCCTTCTCGTTTTCCAGATGGAATGCCAATTAAGTGGTATAAAGATAACCATAGTGATCGCTACCAAATTGGAGATCCTGAGATTTTAACTCAAGAATATGAAAATACCGAATATGGTTTGAAAGCTATTGTAGATGTTGCTTCAGCACAAGAATCTAGTCAAAAGTCAGCTTTAATTATTACCAATAATACTGCTGGTGAAGGTGGTGGAGGTATTGGAAGCAATGGTTATCTTGAATTAGGAGAAAGTGAACCACTAACAAATATTACTTTTAAGAAAAAATGGACTGGTGGACTAACTAAAAGAGAAATTGTAGTAAAACTACTATTGAATAATAAAGAACTAGGAGAATTTACTCTTAATGAAGGAAATAACTATTCTGCAGAAATTAAAAATTTACCAACCAAAATAAGAGTTAACGGTCAATTAGTAAGTGTTTATGAGGCAATTGAATTTGTTGAAAAAGATTTGCCAATAGGAACAGTTTTTAGTCAAGGTGAATTTAGATTTGAAAGGCAGTGGATTGAAACTATAGAAAGTGAAAACGGAAATCATTCTTTCGATAGATTGTATACCTTGTATTCAATCGAACTCTACAACAGACCGACTGGTGATATACCTGAAACAGGCAAAAACATTAATCTTAGTTTCTGGTTAACTATTTCAAGTTTATCCTTTTTAGCTATAATATGTTTCACTTATAGTAAAAAACATTTTTCAAATAATTAATATTTGGTAAATTACCCCTAAAAGTTTAATCAAACACACTTTAAGGGGTTTTTTAATCCTCTTTTTTTATAAGAGTATTATCTTTCTTTTTAATGAATATCAAGTATAATTACATATGTTATCAAAAGGAGGTTAGAGTTATGAATACAAAAAGTTTTATCGAAGAATTTAAAGAATTTATATCTAAAGGCAATGTATTAGACATGGCAATAGGGGTAATCATTGGAAGTGCTTTTGGCAAAATAACTTCTTCATTAGTAAATGATATAATTATGCCAGTAATTTCTGTCTTAACTGGAGGAATTAAATTTAACAGTTGGAAAATCGTTCTTAAAGAAGCTGTAGTAGGTGTTGATGGAGTTATTGATACAACAACTGAAGTTGCGATGAATTTCGGTTCATTAATTGCTACAGTTTTGGACTTTTTAATTATTGCTTTTACTATTTTTACTGTTATTAAATTAGTTAATAAAATCAAACGCAAAAAAGACGGTGAAGAAGAAAAAACAGTTGAAGAGCCATCAGAAGAAGTAAAACTACTTACAGAAATTCGCGACGCTCTTAAAAGATAATTTAAAAATAAGTTGTAAACAAAATAATGTGTTTGCAACTTTTTATATATTTTAGTTTTAAATTAAAGTGTTATATAATTAACTTGACGACCATTGAGAGGTGATATCATGCAGCAAGCATTGCTTTTTTCAACAATAAATACAATTACCGATTTTCTTGAACCCAATGTAATAGATTACATCAACACAAAACAGACTTTTGCTTTTGAGAGTTTTGAAAGATCTAATATTTTTGCTTTCGAATGGTACAATATAAAAACTTCTTCAAAAAAACCTGAAAAAGTATTAGTTTATATGGATTCTGAAGATTTATTTATTTTTTGTGAAAATGAAGAGTGTTTAAAGAATGTCTCCACTCTACTTCCAGAAAGTTTATCTAATGAAAAAGCCTTATATCAATTTTTCGTTAATCTATTTCATGATGATATAAAATTTTTAGAAAACTTTGAAAAGAAAATTACTGACATTGAAGATTCAACATTGAAAAGTTCTAAACAGAATTACTTAACTAAAATTATTTATTATCGCAAAGAATTACTGTCTTTAAAACGTTATTACGAACAATTGGATTTAATCTTAGATAATCTTTGTGCAAATGACAATAAAATCCTATCCAGCGAAGGTGAAAGATATATGGCAATAATTGGTGAAAGAGTTCATCGCTATCACAGTTATGTTTTAAATTTGCGCGATTATGTAACTCAAATGCGTGAAGCTTATCAAGCCCAAATCGACATTGAGCAAAATCAAATTATGAAAGTCTTCACGGTAATAACTTCAATCTTTTTACCACTGACCCTTATTGCTGGTTGGTATGGTATGAACTTCAAATATATGCCAGAACTTAGTTGGCAATATGGTTATCCTTTTGTTATTTTACTAAGTATAATAGTATGTGTTGTTTTGCTTTGGTATTTTAAAAAGAAAAAATGGTTTTAAAGTTTTCTTAAAGTAGTTTACTATTTAAAGATAGTAAACTACTTTTTCATTCAACCTTTTTTTGTTGTTAATTTAATCTCTTTAACTGTAAAATTCCAACAATACCCAATACTACATATCCAATTGCCAAAAACAATGTGATTGCCCACTTTCCAAGTGGTTCACCTTTTAAAGCAAGAAATACATACATTACAATCGCTGCTAAACCAATAAAAATTTGTAATAGCGACACAAATAAATACCACTTTCTCATCCAAAACTCCTTCTGTTAATAACAAATATATATATTGTTAATAGCGACACTTTCTACTATAGCACCAATCAGCATAAAAATAATGCCAGTCACCAGAATGATTTTCTCTGACTTTTCTAGTTTCATTTCTTTGAAATTGGATTTTATAGTATTTAATCCACTACTTTTTACTATAGATATCTGAGCAAGAGCACAGGTAATTAACAATTGACCTAACATTTCCCAAAGGGCAGCTTTATGCAACAAATCAAATAGATTAACAATTCTATCCAAAAGTGAAACAGCTATACTTTCAACAGAAAATGACCATGTGCCTAAAACAATAGCATTAATAGAAATCAGGGTATAAAAAACTGTATATCCTACCGAAAGATAATTCTTCTCATCTTTCTTTTTACTAGAAAACAAACTGGCTAAAAATATAACAATTACTGATATTAGATTATACAAGAATATTTGTAAAGTTAAAATTAAAGTATTATTTGATGGATTCCAATTTTGCGCTGGATTTTTATTTTTAAGAAAACCATCAGGCAACAAAAAATAACTAATAATCACAACACTAATAAAAACTAGGAAAAATAGCATCATTGCCCAAACAATCCTTTCTTTAATCTTGTTACTACTTAGTTTTTCACGAATAATACTCATAAAGATACCCCAAAATTATTTAATTTATGTATCTATTATAATATTTTTAGTTAATTCTCTTTGTAAATTTTATGTCAATTAAATTATACTAAAAAAAGACATCCTAATTTGATATCTTTATTCTTAGTCAATTATTTATCATAAACCTTTTTTAACATTACCTTCATATCTTTTACACTCTGTTTAGGTGTATCTGCTGGTAAACCTAATAGTTTAGCAATATCCTGATACTTTTTATCTACCTTATAGACATTGTACTTAGGTCATACACTTAGCTTAATTGGGATTTGACCATTATATCTAATTGTTTCTAGAAATATAATCACACAGGTTATTAATAATTGACCTGTCATTTTTCAAAGTGTAGCTTTATGTACTATATCAAATAAGTTAATAACCTGATCTAAAAATGAGGCAGTTATACTTTCAACAGAAAATGACTAGGTCTTCAAAACTATAGCATTAATAAATATTAGAGTATAAAAAAACGTATAACCTACTGAAAAGGGACAATAATTAGTCCCTTTCTTTGTTTTTTATCAAATCTACCGACAATTGATAATTTTGAGATTAAATAAAAACAGACTTTTTAATAAAGTCTGTTTGTCAACACTCTAAGGTGATAAATCTATCGCCTTTGCTATTCTTTTTATTATGATATCCTTTTTTTACGAGTTAATAATATCAGACCACAGGCAGAAGAACACATCAGCATTAACCATGGATAACATCCACTTATATCTCCTGTTTCAGGTACTTTTTCTAGTATATCAATTTCAAGTGTGCCATAGGCAGTCCCTGGTGATGAAATTATTTCTACTGTATGACTGCCAATAGATAGGGTTTCTAGAAATGCTGGATTGAATGTAACAACCGTTGTCCCTTCTTCTACCTGATAACTGATTTCATCTACTGTTATTCCATCTACTTTAACAGACAGAAAATCAGTAAACTTCGCATTTGAAGTAAAACTAGCATATATATTTGATCCTTTAAACCATACTGGAGGCTGTTTAATCATTTTTATTTCACCAGGATTCGCTGTATAAATTGGCCTGATAAAAGTGTCAGCAATGATATTTTTGCCATTATGATTCCATACACCTGTATATCCTATTTTCTCAGGAACAGCTTCAGCAATTGCATCGAAACCATATTCTATGGTTTGTGGATTTCCAATTGTATTGCCATGTTCATCCTGATAGGTAACAGTAAAAGTCTTGAGTGTGTATTTTAAATTAACAATCACTCCCATCCTTAAGCTAGGATTACCAGCAAATTTTAAATCATAATAATATTTGATTGCTTCTATTTTGTCAGCAGGACTAATCAATATTATCCCAGTATCTTCATCATAAGTTGCTGTTTCTGGTAAAGCTTCATCATTAATCAGTTTTACCATCATCACTCGTGCAATATCTTCATTTGGACCAGAAAATAAAGTTGACAAATCAAATTTATACTTTCCATTTTCAAAATCAGAAACCAACGATGTCGGACAATTCTGTGGGGTTGAATTAGTTCCTGAAACAAAGAAACTCATCAACGCCTTGTTCTCGCTGAGATCAAGAGCAGTTAATTGATTGTTTTCAAAATAAAAGTTTTTTAATGCAGTATTATTACTGACATCAAGAGAAACTATTTTATTATTTTGACAACGTAAATCTTCCAGTTTAATATTGCTACTGACATCTAAGGATTCTAGCTTGTTACCATTACACATTAAAATCTTTAGTTCACTGTTATTGCCGATATTTAAAGCAGTCAGTTTATTATAAGAACAATACAGTGTCGATAAATTTATATTATTATCAACATTTAAAGTGGTCAGATTATTATCTCCACAATTAAGATATGTCAACTCTCTATTATTGCTGACATCCAAA
>JAAZJL010000092.1 GCA_012800355.1 Erysipelotrichia bacterium
ACTTTAGTTGATATGCTAGTTAAAGAAAGAGAAAAGTATGAACAGTTTTTTAAAAACTTTGGTTATGCTTTAAAATATGGAGTTTATAGCGATTATGGAATGCATAAAAACGAAATACAAGATTTACTTTTATTCTATTCTTCAAAAGAAGATAAATATGTAACTTTAAAAGAATATAAAGAAAGAATGTTAGAAAATCAAAATGAAATTTATTATGCGACTGGCACCTCAATTGAACAAATAAAGAAACTTCCTCAACTTGAACAGTTAGTTGATAAAGGCTATGAAGTATTATATTTTATGGATAATATTGATGAATTTGTCGTTATGATGATGAGAGATTATGATGGCAAAGAATTCCAAAGTGCTCAAAAGGCCAGTGCAGATATTGAAACTGAAGAAGAAAAAACGGAAAAAGAAAAATTAGTTAAAGATAATAAAGATTTACTTGATGACTTATCAAAAGCTTTAGTTGATAAAGTTAAGGAAGTAAGAATTTCTTCAAGATTAAAAAATCATCCAGTTTGTTTAGTTGCTGATGATGGTGGTATTTCCATGGAAATGGAAAAATACTTAGCTCAGCTGCCTACTGGAGAAGAAGTAAAAGCAACCAAAATTTTAGAAATTAATCCAGATCATGAAATCTTTAAAGTTTTACAAAAAGTCTATGAAACTAGAAAAGATAGTATTGATGATTATGCTGATATCTTATATCAACAAGCCTTATTAATTGAAGGATTTCCAGTTGATGATCCAGTAGATTTTTCTAATAAAATTTGTCAATTAATGAAAGAAGCAAACAATTAAAATTAAAGAAGTAGAAGGTAAAAGCCTTCTACTTTTTTGTATGTTATAATTACTGAAAAGAGATTATTTGGGAGGTATTATGAAACCTTTATATCTTTATATAACCAGACATGGTCAAACAGTTTATAACACTACTAATATTGTTCAAGGTTACAATGATTCTGCTTTAACAAAATTAGGTATCTATCAAGGAAGATGTGTTGGCTATGGATTAAGAAATATTAAATTTGATAAAGCTTATAGTGGCAATATTGCTAGACAATATAAAACCGCTCAGTTGATTTTAGAAGAAAACTTATATGGCCAAGAAACAAAGCTTATTATTGATGAAAGATTAAAAGAAATGGGTTATGGAACTTATCAAGGAAAACCATATGAAGTAATGTTGAAACCGATATTTGAAAGGATAAATATACCTTATGGTGATTTTGAAAAGTTAGAAGAGACTCTTTCTCCTGCCCAGATAGGTAAAATGCTTAATGAGCATAATAAAACAGTTGAAAAATATGATGTATTATGTACAAGAGTTAAACAAGCCATTGAACAGATAGTTGATGATAATAAAGAAGGTGGTAATGTTTTAATAGCTACAAGTAGTTGTGCTCTAGATGCTTTAATTGATGTTTTATTTCCTAAACTGGAAAAAAGAAAAGGCCTAGTGAGCAACTGCTGTATTTGTTTAATCAGGTACGAAAAAAACAACTTCTATTTAGATAAGTTTAATGATATATCTTATCGAATAGAAGGAGAAAATTATTATAATGAAAAGAACATCGGTTAAATGTTCTTTTTTTGTTCAATTTTATATTTTATTTTTTTGGCAACAGCTTTATAGAAGTAGTTTCCACCAATTAATAGGATATAGATTTCAAGTCTTCCTAAAATCATGCCAATCATTTCAACTATTAAAGTTAAGGCATTAGTGTTAGGACCAGTGATTCCAATAGTTACTCCAAAACTTGACAAAGCACTAGCAAACTCAAAGAATCCTTCCATTAAGGAACAATTAGCAGTTATTGTTAGTAAATTAGCTCCAATTAACATAACCAAGAAATAAAAACCAATGTAACTTATTGTTTCTTTGATGGTTTCAGTTTCAATAATCTTTTTACCTGAAGCAGTATTCCAGCTAATAGATAAAACCCTTCTGGCACTAGAAGTTTTCATAATTAATGCGTTGTACATTGTTTTTAAAAGAATAACAATTCTAGAAAGTTTTAATCCACCAGCGGTAGAACCGATACAGCCACCCATTAACATGCAAATTATCATTACTTGCAGCACAAATGGTGGAAGTATTCTGATGTCATAGTTATAGTTACCAGTAGTAGAAAGAGAACTAATAACATTATAAAAACCAGTTAATATAGATTTGAAAAATCCCAAGTTAGAAGAAAACCAAAGAACAACACTACTAATTGTACCTAATAGAACAATTAGAAAGAACATAAATTTAAGTTCAGTTACTTTTTTAACGATTTTAAACTTGCCTTGGAAAATCATCAATAAGACACCAGTATTAATTGAACCAAGTATCATAAGTAGCATTGAAAAAATGTAGATGGCAGTAGAGTTATAGTAACTAATACCTATATCTTTAGTTGAATAACCAGCAGTAAATAAAGAGGTAATTGAATTACATAAGGCATCAAATACATCCATCCCTAAAATATAAAATCCAATTGTACCTATTATAATTAACAAGTTATAAGTAATGAATATTAATCTGGCTGTTTTTTGAATGTTGGGCAATAGTTTATCTTGATGACCTTCAGCATTATATAAAGTAACCGCACTTTGATCTTTGATAATCATAATAAACATTAAAACAACTCCAAAGCCTCCACAATATTGCATAAATATTTGATGAGCTAAATAAATTAAAGGAGTTTGAGAAGGTACGACAACACTTAAACCAGTAGTTGTATAACCTGAAACCGATTCAAAAAGAGCTTGAATAGGGTTTAACTGTCCTCCTAACCACAAAGGTAAAGCACCAAGTAAAAAACAATAAAACCATGAGAATAATACTAGCATCACAGAATTTTTCAAATTAGCAGAAAAAAATGAAGTTTTTTCTGCTTTTTTGAAATCTTTGCAAATTAAAGCACCTAAGACAATTGATGTTACTCCTGGAATAAGAAAACTATAAATGTATTTAATTTGACTTTTATCAAAGAAAACAACAGTCATTGGCACCATTATTAAAACACCAAATAAAATCATTATTTTCCCATAACGGTTGGACAATATCTTAGTCATAGTTTCTACCTGTAATTATTTCGATTGCTTCTATTTCATCTTCATTTGAAGCAACCAAAAGTAAGATATCATTAAATAATATTTCTGTTGAACCACGTGGAATAATTGAAGATTGCCCACGTAAAATACAAGCAATAATTGATTGGGTAGGAAGGTCAATTTCATTTAAAGATTTGTTTAATATTGGAGAGTCTTCATTAACTTTGATTTCAGAGATTCTAACTCTTCCTTCGCCAATTGGAATCATTGTTGCTAGTTCATCCATAATAGCCTTTTGTTCAACGATAGTAGTAATAGTACTAGTTGTACATACTACGGAATCTATTCCCATTTGATAGAAAAAGTCCATCTTTTTAACATCACTGACAAGAGAGATGGTCTTTTTAACTTTAAATATCTTTTTAGCCATTAAACAAATAGTCAGATTATCAGCATCATTTTCAGTCATAGCAATCATAATATTGCACTTGCTTATATCAGCATCTTCTAAGACATAACGTTTGTCACCTTCACCAAAAACGACAACAATATTATCTTCCTGAGATAGTTCTTTGCATAGGTCCATATTGCTGCTGATGATAGTAATAGGATGCTTTTTATTTGTTAATGAAAGTGCTAGTGATTTAACTTGAAGAGAATTACCGACAATAAAAATACGTTGATGCATACTATTTACCTCCACCCATCATTTCTTTGACAGTTTTTGAAGTAAGTTCACTAGGACAAATAACTTGAATATCAGTGTCGCTGTATAATGGTTGTTTGGAATTATCATGAACTCTTAAAATAACATTTTTGACATTGAAATATTTTTTAGCCATCAAAGCAATCATAATATTAGTGTTTTCATCATTGGTTACCGCGATTACTGTACCAGCTTTTTCAATGTTAGCTTCTTTTAAGACATCAATATCGGTACCATCTTTAACAGTGGCAATACCACCAAAAGAAAACGATAATCTTCTTAGTGAATCTTTGTTATAATCAATAATAATAACATCTCCATTACTATCGGAAATAGAGTTAGCAAGTTCAGCTCCTAAACGGCCACAACCTACAATAATTGTTAATTTGTTAGTGTTAATTTTCGACATAACCTTTACCTCGATATTTAAATTATAAAACCAAATTTTATTTTTAACAACATTATATAATTGTGGTAGAATATTTACAGTTGATATGTTAGTAAAATTTTTTAAGATTATGCTGTCATAAAAACTTAGCTTTATTTAAAGAGAAAGTATTATAAAAGGTATTATTATGGAAAAAACAAATTTATTAAATAGTTATAAAGGTGCAAGAAGTACACTATTAGCAATCATAATTTTTAGTGTTGTAAACTGTTTTATGTTGCTAATGGATTTAGGATATACCTTCTTGTATTCAACAATAACTCCACAACTGGCAATTATCTTTGCCAAAGAAGTATTTAGAGGTTTCACCTCAATTCTTGTTATAGTGATGTTTGCTATTGTGCCAATTGTCTTGTACTTAATTTCTTATCTACTTTCTAATAAAGAGTGGAAGTGGATGCTAGTTTCTACAATCTTATTTGGAATTGATATTTTAGTGTTTGCTATTTTCTTTTTGACCTATGGTTTTGAAAGCAACATTATTATTGACATCATTTTTGAAGCTGTAATTATGTTTAGTTTAGTTAGTGGAACTATAGCTGGTAAAAAGTTAAATAATGATTTTGAA
>JAAZJL010000010.1 GCA_012800355.1 Erysipelotrichia bacterium
ACCAATGACTTTCATCATCAATAGTATTTTCAATACATTTAACCACAAAATCAGCAGCTATCTTAGCACTTTCATAAACTGATTTACCTCTATTTAAAGCTCCAGTAAATGCTGAAGAATAGATATCGCCTGTACCATGATATTTTTTGTCAATCTTTTTATGACGATAATATGATTTAACACCATTTTCTAATATTAATATTCCAGTTGTATCTTCATCATAACTAACGCCAGTTAAAACAATCGTTTTAGCTCCTGCTTGAGATAGTTTTTCGACAATAGAGTAAGCATACTCTTCATTATAATTCTCTTTATATTCTGTATCAGTTAAAAAACACGCTTCAGTAATATTTGGTATACAAATATCACTTGAGAAAACTAGTTTTTTCATCTCTTCTACAAAGGCTAAATTAAAACCATAATAAAGTTTACCATTATCCGCCATTGCTGGATCGACAATACTGTAACCACTCTCTTTTAATAATCTTTTAGTAATCTCAATAACATAATCAATTTGTCTGGCACTACCTAAATAACCACTATAAACTGTATCAAACATTATGTTTTCTTTTTGCCAATGAGCAGCGATAAACATCATATCATCAGTTAAATCTCTAAAGGTATATCCTTCAAAACCCCCTGTATGGGTTGATAAAACTGCTGAAGGTAAAATTGCTGTTTCTACCCCACAACTTGATAAAACTGGCAGTGCTACTGTCAAAGAACACTGACCAACACATGAAACATCTTGAATAGTTAATACTCTTTTATAACTCATATTATTTAACCCTTTCTAATAATGAAAATACTAATTGATGAAATAAATCATTGTTAGCATCTAGTGCTACATAACAATTCCTTTTATCATCTGGGTAGGTTCTAGTATCACAAATTGTCTGACCATCAGCCATACCTCCTGAAAAGTCAACATCCACTCGCATTAAGTTTATATTCTCTAATACTTTTGGTTCTAATATATATCCTAAAGCTAAAGCATCATGGATTGGTGCAGACCCTAATACCGCTTGTGGCTGATACGCATCATAAGCTTCAATTCTTTGTTCAATCATTTTGGCTACTGCATCAGTAACCATATTATTCATCGCCTTTAACCTTTTACAATCATCGTAATCAAAGTTTGCTTTATGAGTAGCATCCAATGGTACCATAGTACACTTGATTCCACTAGTTAAGACAATTTGTGCTGCTTCTGGATCAGCCCAAATATTAAACTCTGCACATCTTGTAGCATTAAATACTTTAAAGCCTCCACCCATAAATACTATTTCTTTAATATTATCAGCTATTTTTGGTTCTATTCTTAAAGCCATTGCTAAGTTGGTCATTGGACCAGTAATCACCATCGTAATTTTCTCTTTGGCTTTTAATAGTGTTTCAACTAACCAACAAACAGCATTTTGCTTTTCAGCTTTTATGGTAGGAGTTGGCAAAGGTAAGTGATCATGGTGGTAGGTAATCTTAGGTTCTGTATTATCTTCATCTTTCACCCCAGTAAATCCAGTATATTTCCCTCTTCTTGATGGCAGAAGTTTAGTAACCATACTTTCTTTACAACCAGCATATACTTTAACATCACTATTTAAAGCTTCAACAACCGCTAAGGTATTTTCAGTAGTAAAATTTAAAGCCTTATTACCAGCTACAGTACAAATGCCTATTAAATCTATTTTTTCTGATAAGATAGCCATCATTAAAGCTATTGCATCATCACTACCTGTATCGCAGTCGATAATTACTTTGACTTTTTCTTCCATAGTTATCCAATACCTTTCTATTTCTTTATCACCAATTTTAATTGCTGAATCATACTTGCCATTATTGGCTAAAATGATTTTTTTACTGGCAATGTTATCAGCATAACAACTCAACCTTACTTTTGTAATACCAATACTTTTACAATATTCTAATACTAGAAATAGCATCCTTTTGCCATAACCTTTATTTCTATATTTTGGACATATACTATAGCCAATATTTCCCCCAATAAGCATTAGTGATTCATTGAGTTTTCTTCTGACATTTACCATGCCAATTACTTCTTCATCACTATTTAGCAAAAGTAATTGATCAGCATTGACTAAACCTAACTGTTTAGTTTCTATATTTTCCATCTTGTAGCAGTAAGCTATCCACTCATTGATATTATCATATTTATCCAAATTACTACAGCCATCAAAACTACTATTTGATTTTAACATTTCTTTTCGATAGTTTTCAATTTGATTTAAGTATTTGATACTAGCTTTTTCTAATCTAATTTCTAACATGCTTTAATTCCCATTTAAAATTTTCATGGTCGATGAATAATGTTACGTTATTACCTAAATCAATATTTTCTTCATTTTCTTTTTTGATAATTTTCTGACCAGTAATTTCATCAAATAATTTTTCAACAAGTTTTTCTTCAAAACTGCTAGCCAAATAATAGCATTTTCCCTTGCCATATTTATTTACTGTAATGGCACTATAGTCACCAAATGGACAATTATGCCATTTAACCAACTCTTTAGCTGATGTAATCTTTAACATTTCTTTAAAAATATAACCTTTATAAATATTGTTTTCTAAATCTACACAATCACGATAGGTATTAGCTAATAAACTTTCTTGCTCATCTACTATTACTCCAGTTAAATCAGTTAAATATAGTGGTAAATCTTCATTTAAGATGAAATTGTTATCCTGGTCTTTCCAGCTACTTCTAGCTGTTAAAATTACTTTGCCACCATTGGTAACATATTCCTTAAGTTTATTGATAAAACCTTCTTTCATCATAATCATATAAGGAATAATGACCAGTTCATATTTATTTAAATCATCACTATTAATAATAATATCAGTACAAATATCTCTCATCCATAACTGTTTGTATAATTTGCCCATTTCTTCAACATAGTTAAAACTATCTGATTGTCTTTGAATTTTAAAACAACTAGCACTATCATAATCAAATACGATAGCTGCTTTGGCTTTAATTGGATTATTAAAAAAGTCTTTATTTTCTTTTATATATTTAAATAGTCTTTGAACTTCATAATATTTTCTTTTCTTTTTATTATCACTTTCTAAAAGTCCAAAACAATACTGCTCTGCACCTTTATTAAAACCACGATATCTAAAAAACAACATACCTTTACAGCCTCTGCCAAAGGCTTGCAGTGCCCAAGAAGAGCCTTGATTTGGCTTAATAGCACAACCAATTACATCATGACCCTGTGCTCCCATGATTTGTTCAGTAATCCAGTATTTATCTTTTCTAAAGCCTCTAGCCATATCCAAAGCTAAAGCTACTTCATATGGCTTTAATGGTTCTATCAGTCCACCCCAAACAGGATAATTATTATAAGCAATATCATCAAACTTTCTTGAAAGTTCAAATGGATCAAAGTGTTTATCCATTGTACCACCTTCTAAATCATGTAATACTGTCGAATTAGGAATTACTGTCTTTAAAGTTTGATACATTGAAACTAAAAAGTTGTTAATAGTAATATTTCTAAATCTTTCCCACTCTAAACGTAAAGAAGGATTTTGAGCAGTATAGGCTTTTTTGGGAAGTTGAATATCTTCAAATCTATCATAAGTACTAGTCCAAAAAGAGGTTCCCCATCTTTTATTTAATTCCTTAATATTTCCATATTTTCCTTTTAGATAACTGATAAATTTTTCATGACAGTTTTCACAATAGCACATATCACTTCCTTCATGACCAATTTCATTATCCAATTGCCAAACAACAATTTGTTTTTCATCTTTATAATGTTTAGCCATTGCTTTAGTTAAAGACAACGCTTTTCGCAAATAGATATCACTGTTGTAGCAATATCCTCTTCTTCCACCAAATGGCTGACTATGACCAAACTCATCTTTTGCCATAATTTCAGGATATTTTAAATTTAACCATCTAGGCATTGTTGCTGTTGGAACACACATCATTACTTTTAAATCATATTCTTTACATTTTTCAATTACCTGATCAAAAAAAGTAAAGTCGTAATGATTTTCTTTTGGTTCAAAAACATCCCAAGCAAAATCTGCAACTCTAATTATGTTGCATCCTAATTCTTTAATGTTTTTTAAATCTTCATCGATTAACTCTAAACCCCATTGCTCTGGATAATAGTCAACTCCTAAATACATAATCCTTTCTCCTTGATATATTTTAACGCTTCACTAACAGCACTTTCTTCACAAGTTCTCTGACAGATATAGTCACAATATGGTTTTATTTCTTCTACTGTATTTGCTACACCGATAAATAATGAAGAGTATGGCTTCATTACTAAATCATTATAATTATCAATAATACAAGCAATATATTTTTTATCTATACCCAACTTATCAGCTAGTAGTTTTAAACCATATCCTTTATCAATCCCTTTTTTATTGAATTCTAAATATCTGTTGGCAGAATAAGAAATATCAATATCATCAAAATCAACAAGATCTTTTTTTTCAATCATTCTTAAAAATTCAATGTCAGTTTTAGTGAAACCAATTTTGATAATTGATTCATTTTTCAAAAATTCAATACTTGGTTTTTCAAAAGGTGTTAATGTTACTGTCCCACTTAAATAATTAATTTCATCTTGATTTAAATTATAAGTATAAATTTTATCAAGAGTAAAAATATGAATTACAATATCGTATTTTAATCCCACATTGAATAGTCTTTGGGCTGTTTTAAATGGTAAAGTAGTTAAACTAATTAATTCATCATTTTCACAATTGACAATCGTTGTACCATTTGAACAGATAACATATTGCCCTTTTTTCCCATATAAATCTAACTGCTTTAAATAAGGGATAATATCTTGATAAGCTTTACCACTAGCTAAAACAAATTTTACATCTTCATCTAGAGCTTTGATACTAATTTCATCTTCTTTGGAAATTTGTTTGTTGTAGTTTAGCAATGTCTCATCCAAATCACAGGCAATAATTTTATACATATAAAAACCTCTATTACAATTCTATCATAAAAGAGGTCTTTTTACTTTTTATAATATCTCCATTAAATCTTCAATTTTAAATATTCTTTTAGTTGAATCTAAATTATATTTTCCATCATCACACCAGATCCAAATTGGTTTAATTTTAGCATTATACGCTCCTAAAACATCGTTATAAAATGAATCTCCAACATAGATTGCTTCATGTGGCAAGACATCTAACTGTCTTAAAGCTTCTTCAAAAATTGATACATCTGGTTTATGTTTGCCAAATTCACCAGAAATAACAATACTGTCAAAATAATGGCGAATATTTGTACAATCAATTTTAGTATTTTGAGCTAATTTTGTACCATTAGTAATAATTCCTAATTTATATTTGCCTTTTAAATAATCTAAAGTTTTTAAAGTATTTTCAAATAATGGTTCATAAATCCCTAAATTTTCAATCCACCAATTGATAAGGTGATCATGATTGATGCTATAGCCATGTTTGTTATTGAATCTTTCAATCATATATTTTTTATTACCAGCGCCAAACTCATCCCATAACAATAAGTCCTGAACAAGAGCTTCAAAATGTACATCATCAATCTTTTCTTTAATCACAAAATTTTTAAGATAGGCTCTATAAGCGCTACAAGCCCCTTTTTCTCTGTTAGCTAAAGTTCCATCATAGTCAAATATTACTGCTTTTATCATCTTACTCTCCTTCTTTAAAAATATATTTTTCTATAATACTGATCGATAATATAGTCCTCTTGTATATTCTTTTAATATCTTTTCTTTATTTTTGTAAGCTTCAATTGTTGAAGTTACCTCTTTTTTTGTTTCGTCAGTAAAATACAATATTAGATAATCTAAATTTTGTAAATCATCCATTTTATCAGCTAAATAAATAGGCGTATGATTTAAAAGTTCTGAAACATTTAAATTACATCTAATTGGAAATTTATAACCCAATCTATCAGTGATATGACCTTTTTTATCACAACTGGCGCAATCTCGACCATTTTTTAAAGGACAATTAACCAGTAGCATCAAAGGAAGATAACCATAGGCAATAATTCCTTTATTCATTATTGTTTCAATTTGATTAATCTCATTTAAATCTATTTCCGCTGATAGTGTTATATCTTTAAGGTTTTCTTTTTCTAAAATACTGCAAGCTAGACTGTTAGCTACATTTAAGAAATTTCCTCCCATTATTTGAAAACCTAAACTATTAGCTAATTCAACAGCAGCTAAATTATTACAATAAACCTTTTTTACATTTTTTTCTTTAAAATAATTTAGTCTTTCAATAATATAGTCAGTGTTATTTATCCATCTAGGTATTTCCACGATAGTCTTTTCATTAATTTGATCTAACTGACAATTAATTGGAATAATCACTCCTTTTATATTTTCCAAATTATCAGGCAACTGCTCTTTGTCAGTGATACGAATATATATGTCTTTTAAACTGTGTTCTTTATCCTTTAACTGATATAAAACTTCTTTTTTGCAATAGACATTTCTTTCTTTTAAGTTGTCAAGTTTTTCTATTGCTTCTCTTCTAAGTTTATTAATTTCACTATTTCTGATGAACAAATTATCATCAATATCAAAACTGATATTTTCTAAGTAATAACAAGTTCCTCCCAACTTTGAAAGTGAAACTTTAAGAGTTTCTTCATCAATCGGTTTATTAGTAGCTATTAGTGGTTTTTCTCCAATTACAGTAACTGATTTATCCTCATCATAAACAGTTAACATCATTTTTTGATTTTCCTTAGCTTTAAAAAAGAATGATAGCGGGACCCATTGACGTTCGTTACGATAGATTTCATGAATTTCATTTACGACTTCTTTAGTTGCTAGAACATCGTCTTTAGTTCTGATGCCAAACATCTCTCTTCCAAGATTGTTGGTATAATAACCATCAGTAAAACCACTTCTAGAAAAAATATCTTTTAACTGTTTTTCCAAATTTTCATCAACATAATTATTATCTACTGCTTCTCTACAACATTTAGTAGCTATGGCAATATATTCTGGTCTTTTCATTCTCCCTTCAATTTTTAAAGATGAAACACCAATTTCTTTTAGTTCATTAACATATTTAAACAGCGAAGAATCTTTTAATGATAAATCATAGCCTGTTCCATTTTCTACTTCAAATGGCAAACGACAACTTTGAGCACAAAGTCCTCTATTTCCGCTTCTTGAACCAATCATGGCACTCAATAAACATTGCCCAGAAACAGACATACATAAAGCACCATGAACAAAAAATTCTACTTCAATGTCGTATTCCTTAGCTTTTTGACAAAATTGTTGTAGTAGTTTTTTATTCATTTCTCTAGCCACAACAACTCTTTTAAAACCCAATCTTTTAAGTATAGGTAAAGCATAAGGATTTTGAATACTCATCTGAGTAGAACCATGCAGTGATAAATCGGGAAAAAACTCATTAGCCAATTTAGCAACTGCTAAATCTTGAACAATAATAGCATCAACCCCTAAATCATTAAGGTACTCTAAAAGTTCAATAACCTCAGCTATTTCTTTTTCCTTAATCATTATATTTACTGTAACATAAACTTTTACTTGGCGTTTATGACAGTACTTAACAGTATTTAACAATTCATCTTCAGCAAAGTTTGTGGCATTTCTTCTAGCTGAAAAACTTTTTGCTCCCAAATAGATAGCATCTGCTCCTGATCTGACTGCTGCAACAAGTGAATTGGGTGAACCTACTGGTGATAATACTTCAATATTATTCATCCTAAAATTCCTTATCAATGTCTCTATGGTAAGTGATTATACGATGATTTAACTCCATTAGCATATTTTCTAAATATCTAGTAAAGGCTACGCTTCTGTGTCTACCACTAGTGCAGCCAATAGCGACTACCAGCTCATTTTTACCTTCTTCCACATAATAAGGCAAGGCATATTTAATAAAATCAAATATCTTTTGAGCAAAAACTTCTGATTGATTAAATGAAAACACGTAATCATAAACATTATCATCTAGTCCTGAATTCATTTTTAGCTCAGCAATATAAAATGGATTTGGTAAGCACCTAACATCATAAACTAAATCCGCTTCTAAAGGTAAACCATTTTTATAACCAAATGAAATAAGTTTAATAGTTAAGTTTTTATAACCATCTTGTTTAAAAGCATCAATTACATACTGCCTTAGTTGAACAGGATTAAAATGGGTGGTATCTATCACGATATCAGCTTCATTTCTTACTCTTTTACAAAGTTCATATTCATAATCAATAGCACTTTCTAAAGTAGGATACTTTTGTGAAATGAGTGGATGTGATCTTCTGGTGTATTTGTAGCGACTTAAGATGGTGTCTTTGTCACAATCTAAAAAGACTAAAGTATATTCAATATTCTCTTTTTTTAGGTTAGCTATTTCACTTAGTAAAGTATCATATAACTCATTGCTTCTAACATCAATGACGACTGCTAGTTTTCCATTGACATTTAATTTACTAACTGAAACTAGTAATGCTGGAGGTAAATTATCAATACAATAATAACCAATATCTTCTAAGGTCTTTAAAAAGACTGATTTTCCAGCACCTGATATTCCCGAAACTACTAAAACAGACACACTAATCACCTCTTATAAATTATAACACATTCTTTTTTAGATAATTAGTTAACAAAAAAAGAAGTTGATTGAATTCAATCATTTATCAACTTCTTGATCTTGTTTTTTTACTATTATTCTTTTAGTTAACCAATTTTTTATATTTTGGTTATATTCTTTACGATTTAAGAAGTAATTACCTAATAGAAACAAAAATGAAATGATTGTAAAGATTTTTAAAGATGATAATAAACCCTTCAGTACATACTCAAATTGTTCTATTGGTCGATTAGTGTAAGCATAATAAATTGAATTAACCAAAACAAATAAAACCAAACTATCAATAAATGTTTCAAATCTTTTTTTAAAAGTGACTTTCTTTTCCATAGAATTACCTCCTATAAATAATTTAATTATTTTTCAACTTTTTCATTATATACCTTTTTGTATACCGTTTCAATAAAATATACAAAAACTTACTATCTATATATTACTCTTTTTTATAAAATGAGTTATAATAATCAAGCGAGGATATGTTATGTCAGTAATTTTTGATTTTAATGGAACAATTATCTTTGATAAAGCCATCGTTGAAGAATCATGGCAACAATTTTTTTGCCACCATACTGGTGTTAAATATACTGTCCAACAATTAAATCAATACATCCATGGTTTTAATCCTGATGTTACAATCAAACACTTTATTAAAGATGACTTTACTAAAGAACAGCTGCAAGAATTAATTGATGAAAAAGAATCAATCTATCGCCAACTATGCCAAAAACATCAAAATGGCATTTACAAACTTGCTAGTGGAATTGAAAAGTTTTTTGATGAACTCAAAAAAAGAAATATTCCCTTTACGATTGCTACAGCAGCGCCAAAAAGTAATGTCGACTTTTTTTATGATTCATTAAAATTAGATAGATGGTTTAAAAAAGATGATATTGTTTGTTCAGATCATAGCTTTCCTGGTAAACCAAATCCTGAGATTTATCTTAGAGCTGCAAAAAGGATAAATACGGATATTAAAGACTGTGTTATCTTTGAAGATGCCAAAAGTGGTATTCAAGCAGCTATCAATGCTAAAGCTAAAACTGTTGTTGGAGTAAGTTCGCTATTAACTAAAAAACAACTTCAACAATTAGGTGCTGATATTATTATTGAAAACTATCAAGATTTAGATTTATTATTAAAAATCGTTTAATGTGTATTTTTAAATTGATTAGCTACTGTTTTTTTTGTATAATACTTGTAGGAAAATAGAAATAATAATCTATATTTCAAAAATTAACTTTTAACTTGTTAGGAGATTTTATATGTTTATTGATTCAAAAAATATTTTACTTGATAGTGATCCAGTTTTAAGGAAAAAAGCTATCAATGTTTCTGTTCCCTTATCTGATGAAGATAAAAAGATTTTACAAGCTATGCTTGAATATGTGAGAAACTCACAAGATGAGAAATTCTGCGAAGAACATAATGTTAGACCATCTGTTGGCATTGCTGCTCCCCAAATTGGGGTAAGTAAAAAAATGCTGGCAATATCTATCAAAAACGAAGGTAATCAACCCTTAGAATTTGCATTAGTTAATCCAAAAATAATTACTAATTCAACTAAGAAAGCCTGCTTAGAAAATGGAGAATCTTGCTTAAGTGTAGCTACTGATGTTGAAGGTGTAGTTTTAAGATATTATCGTATAACTGTTAGAGCCTATAACTTATTAACAGATCAAATTGAGGAAATTAAATTAAAAGGATATCCAGCTATTGTGATGCAACATGAAATTGATCACTTAAAAGGTATTCTTTATTATGACCATATTAACGAAATAGATCCTTGGCATAAGCCAGAGGATGCTATAAGCATTTAGGAGGTATTATGAGCGAACCCTATAAATTTAATTCACGAAAGATTTCTTCTTTCCTTCCTACTGATACTCGTATATTCGCTTTAGGAGGAATGGGAGAAGTTGGTAAAAACTTATACTGTATTGAACACGATGATGAAATTATAATAATTGACTCTGGTCTTCTATTTCCTAATGAGGAATTATTGGGCGTAGAATACGTTATTCCCGATTATACATACCTGATAAAAAATCAGGAAAAAATAAAAGCTTTATTCATCACCCATGGTCATGAAGACCATATTGGTGGTATCCCATATTTGTTAAGAGTATGTAATATTCCTGATATTTATGGTTCTAAATTTGCGATTGCTTTAGTAGAAAAGAAACTTGAAGATACCCGTTTATCATCTAACACTACACTTCATGTGGTAGAAAAAACCGATGACTTCAGATTTACTTCAAAACATTTTCATGTGGCTTTTTTCCATGTTGTCCATTCAATACCCGATTCATTTGGTGTGGCTGTTAGAACCCCTAATGGTTGGGTTATGTCAACTGGAGACTTTAAATTTGATTTAACTCCAGTTGGAAACAATTCAGATTATCAGGTAATTTCATTTATGGGACAATTTGGTATTAGTTTATTACTATCAGATTCTACTAACTCTGCGGTAACAGGATTTTCAATAAGTGAAAAGCAAGTTGCCAAATCTATTTATGATATCATAGCTAAAACAAAAGGTAGACTAATTATTGCTACTTTCTCAAGTAATGTTCATAGAATTCAACAGATTATTACTGGAGCAATTGCTCACAATCGAAAAATCTGTATCATTGGTCGAAGCATGGAGAATGTCGTACAAATAGGTCGAGAACTAGGACATATAGTAGCTAGTGAAGATGACTTTGTTGATCCAGAATTATTAGATACTATTCCTGTAAGTAAAATTTGTGTCATTTGTACTGGCTCACAAGGTGAACCAATGGCAGCTTTAAGCAGAATGGCTAATGCTTCTCATAGATATATTAAAATTATTCCAGGAGATACAGTTATCTTCTCTTCTAATCCGATACCTGGCAATGAAATAAGCGTTAATTCAATTGTTAACTCACTAACTAGACTTGGTGCTAATGTTTTAACAAATTCACTTCTAAACAACTTACATACTACTGGACACGCTTCACAAGAAGAGCAAAAACTGATGTTGCAGCTAGTTAAGCCTAAATTTTTTATGCCAATGCATGGTGAATACAAAATGTTAAAAATGCATGCTGATACAGCTGTTGAAACAGGTGTGCCAGAAGAAAACATCTTCATCTGTGCCAATGGTAATGTCGTTGTTTTAAGAGATGGTGAAGCTTACTTGTGGGAGCATAAAATCCCTACTGATGATATCTACATTGATGGTAATGACTCAAGTGGTATTGCCACAGCAGTATTAAAAGATAGAAGCATTTTAGCTGATAATGGGCTGGTTGCAGCAATCGTTACAATTGATTCAAGAACCAATACTATTTTGTGTAGACCAAATGTTATATCTAGAGGTTTCGTATATATTAAAGAAAGTCAAACGATGTTAAAGGAAGGCGAATTGCTAATCTATGAAGCTTTAAGAAAAAAGATGCAACAAAAAACGACTTTTGGAGAACTAAAAAATACCATCAGAGAAACCTTAGAACCATTCTTATATTCTAAAACTAATAGACAACCAATAGTCATCCCAGTTGTTCTAAATTATATTGATCCAGAAACAAAGAAATAGTGGGTTATCTCACTATTTTTTATGTTAGAATGTTAATGGTGATTTGATGATTAAAAGAAAAAAAGTATTAGTATTTATTATGTCATTAATTGTACTTTTATTGTTATTTAGTATGGTAGTTGTTTATCGTGGGAAAAATGTTGTTCCTTTTAATTTCAAAGTAACATATCTTGAAGAATCATCAGAAAAAATTCCAGCTAACTTCAATGATGTTAAAATTCTTTTTTTAACTGATATTGAATATGGCTCATTATTTACTGAACAACATCTTTCAAAACTAAAAACAACAATCAATAGCCTTGATGTTGATATAGTTTTGTTTGGTGGTGATTTATTTGATAAAAATTATGCTCCTGTTAGCAGCGATGTAGATTTGCTTACCGATTTATTATCATCAATTAAAGCCCCACTTGGAAAATTTGCGATATTAGGAGATTTTGACATCAGTACTGAAACAAGAGAAATACTAGTTAAAAAAGTATTAAATGATTCTAATTTTGAACTTATAACTTCAGAAATGAAACTTTATAACAACCCTACTGGCTATATTATCCTTGGTGGTGACAGTTACGCTTGTAACACAATTAAACAAGTATCATTAGATTCCTATTCAATAGTAATATTACATGGAACTGATACATATAAAAATATTCCACCACATGTTAATTTAATATTAAGTGGTCATACTCATGACAAACAAGTAAACTTTTTTTCTAAAGCTAATTATAAATTTGGAAAAACAAAAAACCTCTATCGAAGCAGAGGCATTGGACTGACCGAGTTCGATTATCGAATTTTCAGTTCTCCAGAGATTGTTGTTATAACATTAAAAACAAAATAGGTAGCCATTAATTTTGGCTACCTTTCTTAATACAATTTGAGCTACCAACTTTTTATCACTTTGAGTTCATTAAGGCTATCTATAATCTCTAGAGCTTTATCATAAACTTTTTCAGTCATAAAAGTTATACATTCTTGTTTTTCTAAACAAATATCATTTAAATCTTTATTATTAGAAATTAACAATAAATTACTATATTCATATCTTCCACTATTAAACATAAACAATTTATTAATATTTTCATAATCACTAAAACTAATATTTAAATCATTTTTAAAATCATAACTATCTGCTGAGATACAATCTTCTGGATTAAAAGAAATTATGTATACTGGTTCTCCATTTTTGGTTAATACATAATCAATTACATTTGATTGTTCAATAACTAGAGTATCTTTGTTTACCTTAGAAACATATGTACTAAAAAGTGGCACATAACCAATTAAATCAAATTTATCATTACCTTGGTCAATTTTTGCTAAATAAATCTGCGCTTGTTCAATAGCAACTTGTTCCATTTCAGTTATTGTTTCTTCTGAAATTTCTATTTTTTTAATTTCATAGTTTTTAATATAATTCATCTCAATACTATCATTGAGCAATATTTTTTCAGAACCAATATTTATATCTCCATGTATATCTTCAATAACTATACCAGTGATAATTCCTAAATTCCATTTAAAACTCATTCCATCATATATAGGTTCTTCAGTATACTCAAGATGAACTTCTGCTATGCATTTATCTTCACAAAATAAATAGTAATCATATACATATTCATAATCAAATTCAGTACTGGTATAAAGATAATAATTAAATTTTTCATCATATAAATTATTTTTCTCCAAATACTCTTCTGCATATACTTGAGCAAAAAATTTAAGTTGTTTAGCGTCGACTTCTTCCTTCTTGTCGCATCCAAACAAAGCTAATAAAATTAATGTAATAAGTAATAATTTTCTCATGTTTTACTCCTATAGTATTTCTTTAAAATACATTATAATTATAACATATACATGCGCAATAAAACTATATTCAATAAGACAAAATATTCTTTTTTGTATTGTTTAATCAAATAAAAAAGGAGAATTATTCTCCTTAATTTTATTCCCCAATAATTACAACTTTACATCTTCTAGTTCTAGAACGATTTCTATCGAAATCAACAAAATAAATATAACCTGTTACACCAAATCCTAATTTGCCTTCATCTAATTCAAAAGTAGCACTATTGCCTAAAATTGTAGCTTTTAAGTGAGCATCACAGTTAAATAGTTCTTCTCTATTTCCTAATGGCAAATATTTTAAATAATCTGGCCAAGATTCAACTTCTTCAAAATGTAATGTTCCTGGATAAAAATATTGTCCCCATTTAGTTTGGTCAGGAATAATTTTCTCTAATACATTATCCAAGTCTTGTTGTAAAAATTCTTTTCCATTTGGCATTAAATCATGACAAAATTCTTCAAAAAATACTGAACAGGTAGTATGTGGTGAAATTACACAAATAATTCCATTTTTTATCCCACTTCTTTCAATAATTGCTTTTACTTCTTCTGTTATATTGAAGTAAGTTGGACTAACACCTTTACTTATAAGTCCAGTAATCGTTTCTTTATAGACAGCCATTTTTATTCTCCCCCTTTTTCATTTTTGTTTTTATTTTTAAAGAAACCTATTTTCTTATTTTTATCTCTTTCAGCTTTTATTTGAGCGCGTTTTTCCTTCTCTTCAGGCGACAATTCGTTACTTCTTCTAGCGTGAGCTTTAACTGTATCAGGATGCATTTGATATTCTTTATCTATAAACCACTGAAACAACTCATCAGAATCATTGAAGTAAAAACAAAATATCCAATATCTTCCTTTAAATAAACTATTTTGATTCTTATTTATCCTGACGTAAACTTTTTTTGCTTGTGGAAACTCTTTAACTCTAAAATCATAGATTTGTTTAAAATCATAAGTATGAACTTTTCCATAAGCTTTAAAGGTAATACGATGGTCATCAATATAAACTTCTTCAGGGTTAGATAATGAAAAAAATGTATTAAAAATTTGATAGCCACAAATAACAACAATAAATAAATTTAAGATGTTTCCACCTTTTATTATTAAATAGATATTGTAGGCAGCAAGCAAAATACATAAAACACCCACTAAGGTAACTTTCATAAAGAATCGATCTTTTTTATAAATATACTTCTTCATTAAATTATCTCCTCAAAACAAGGAAGGGGCTAACTAAAGCCCCTAACTTTAATCAGTTAAAACTATTAAGCTTTATTGATTTTTCTAATTCTAATTCCATTATAAACTGCAAATGCAACTGCAACAGCAATTAATACTACATATGCAACAACAGTTGGTAATTTACCAATTGTAAATAATAATGCAGTCAATGGGTTAGCACCATCACAAATTGATGAAATTGAAGTAGCTCCACCCATATCGAAATCAATAGAAGCAGCAACAGCAGTTGTTGGACCAGCTAAATAAGTAGCGATGTATAAACCAGCTGTTAAACAGATTAACCCTGTTATTAAACTTCTGAAACCATTTCCTTTACAGATTGGTAAAATTAATACGAAAATGAATGGGAATACTGCTAAGTCTACTGCCGGTAATACCGTATTACCTGGTAAAATAACAGCTAAAAATAATGATACTGGTACTAAAATTAATGCTAAAGTGATTGTCATTGGGTGACCAACACCAATTGCAGAGTCAAGACCAATATACATTTGTCCTTTTCCTGAGAAATGTTTATCAATGAATGCACTTGCAGCATCAGAAATAGGCATTAAGCCTTCCATCAATAATGCAGCCATCTTAGGAATTAACACCATTGTAGCAGCTAAGTTAATAGCAGTTGTCATAGCAACTGCGAATTCTTGACCAGCAGCTACACCAATAATTAAACCAAGAACAAATCCTACAATAATTGGTTCACCAAAAATACCAATCTTATCTTGCAAGCCTTCTAATGAGAAATCAATATCTCTTAATCCAGGAATCTTTTCAATAATCCAGTTACATAATAGTGCAATTGGGGCAAAAGCAGCACTGAAACCATGAGGTAAAGATACACCTGGCATATTTAATGTTGTTTCTAA
>JAAZJL010000011.1 GCA_012800355.1 Erysipelotrichia bacterium
AAAAGAACCATCTTCAACTGTTACATCAACTTCAATTGTTGGATTTCCACGAGAGTCAATTACTTCTCGAGCAAACACATCAATAATTTCTAAATATTGTTTCATCTAATAACCTCCTTATAGATTAATATTTATAACTACCTTTATTTTACCTCATTATTTCATTATTACAAAATTTATAATGACAAAAGTTAAAATTCTATTACCATTCCTACTCCCACTTCTTTTACATCACAAACCTTACTTAATTGTATCTTGGCTTGTAAATCAGTACAATGACATGGATACATAATATTTATACTTTCACTAGATAAATAATTACAGACTTCATTATTTAATTTTGGATCATTTAACATATGAAAGCCACCAATGATTACATCTATTTTATCAATTTTACTAATCTCTTTAGCCTGCTCAATAATATTACATATTCCACTATGAGAACAACCAGTAATGATACTTATCTTATTATCTTTTATGTACATCAAAGCACTATCATCATATAAATAATCATCTTCTAACGGTTTAACTTTTTGAACAGTTCTTTTAATCTGCCCTAAAAACCAAACGTTTTCACTTATTTTTAATGGTTGTTTAGTAGTAATTATTTTAAAATTGCTAGGAAAATCTTTAAGTTTAATCGGCATTGAAATATCTAAACCTTGGTAAAACTTTTCTTTATCAACATCAGGATGGGCTATTACTTCAATTTCCTGTTTTAAATTTAAAATGTTTTCTACTCCTTTGGTATGGTCATTATGTCCATGAGAAAAAACAATTTTAGTTAATTTACTTAAATCAATCCCCATCTTTTCAGCGTTTCTTACAAATACATCAGAATAGCCAGTATCAAAAAGAATTACTTCTTTTCCATCTTCAATCAAAAAAGATAAAGCTGGTTCAGCTAGATAATAATTATCAATAATACTATTGTTATCACATAAAATTGTTAGTTTCATCTTTAAACACCTCAACAAAAGTATAAAATTATCATTGAATAAAATCAATCTCTACTATATAATATAAACGTTGTTAGGAAAAGAAGAGTAAACTATTTTGTAGGCATCTTAGAGAGTTTTTGGTTGGTGAAAAAGAACATGCAGCAATAGTTGAATAAAAACTTGGAGCAAAACGGTTGTTACGATATAACTTAATGAAGGTGCATGCTATTGATAATAGTATGAACTAAGGTGGTACCGCGTATTAACGTCCTTAGATATGGGCGTTTTATTTTGTTTGAGGGAGGAAAGTTATGGAAAGACAGTTAAACGATCAACAACTAGCAAGAAGAGATAAAATGAATAAGCTAAGTGAAATGGGAATCAATCCTTTTGGTAATGCTTATAAAAGAACTCACTTGACTAAGCAAATTATAGATAGTTATCAACATTTAGATAAAGAACAATTAGAACAGGAAAATATCGCTGTTAAAGTAGCTGGCAGAATTATGTTTAAACGTCGCATGGGTAAATTAGGTTTCATGCAGATTCAAGATAAATCAGGTATGATTCAAATTGTGGTCAACAAAGGAGTTGTTGGCGATGATGTTTATGAAATCTTTAAACTTAATGATGTCGGTGATTTTGTCGGTATTGAGGGTACTATAATGAAAACCGATACTGGTGAGTTATCAGTAAGAACTGTAGTCTATACTCATATAACTAAGTCTCTAACTCCACTGCCTGAAAAATTCCACGGTCTTACCAATGTTGAGGAAAGATATAGAAGAAGAT
>JAAZJL010000093.1 GCA_012800355.1 Erysipelotrichia bacterium
AAACGTTGTCTTCCTGTATAAAATGGATGACAGTTTGAACAAGTGTCAACCTTGATTTCTTTTTTAGTAGAATGTGTTGAGAATTCTGTTCCACAAGAAGCACAAGTAACTGTTATTTGGTAAACGTTTGGATGAATATCTTTCTTCATAATACAATCTCCTTTCGCCTTGGATTACATGCGAATCCAAAGTAAGTGCTTTAACATATTAACATAGTTAATAAGCTTTTTCAATACTTAAATTGCTGATTTTATCTTAAAACAAGGTATTTTAATCAATAATTTCTCGATAAATATCAGCACCTAAAGCTGATAGTTTAGCGACAATATCTTCATAACCACGATCAATATGATAGATGTCGTGAATTGTAGTAGTACCACTGGCAATTAATCCAGCAACAACTAGGGCTGCACCACATCTTAAGTCAGTAGCTTTAACATCACAACCAGTCAATTCTGTTGGTCCTACAACGGTTGCTGAAGGGGAAGCGGTAATGATATTAGCTCCCATTTTATTTAATTCATTACAGTGCTTAAATCTTTCTATATAAATGGTTTCAGTAATTTTACTATTGCCTATTGCTTGAGTCAATAAGGCAGTGAGTGGTGCTTGTAAGTCGGTAGCATAACCAGGAAATGGCATCGTTTTAACATTTGTACTTTCGTAAGGTTTATCATTTTTAGCAACTTCAACTTGATCATACGAGAAAGAAATATTGACTCCTATTTCCTTTAATTTAGAAATTAATGAATCCAAGTGATAAGGAATAACATTATCTATAATTACATGTTCGCCCATAGCAGCAGCTAAAATAATATAAGTCCCAGCCTCAATTCTATCAGGAATAATTTCATGAAAACAACCTTCTAGTTTTTCAACACCATCAATAACGATATTGCTGGTTCCCCCACCTCTGATCCTAGCTCCCATTTTATTTAGCATGTTGATGCAGTCAATAATTTCTGGCTCTCTAGCAGCATTTTCAATAATTGTTTGACCCTTAGCATAAACAGCTGCCATCAAAATATTAATGGTAGCTCCAACAGAAGCGAAGTCTAAGTAGATTCTTGTGCCAATTAATTCATCAGCACTAAGAATATAGTTGCCATTATCATATTCTATTTTAGCTCCTAAAGCTTCAAAACCTTTGATGTGTAAATCTATTGGTCTAGGACCTAGATTACAACCGCCAGGCATTCTAATAGCCACATGTTTATATTTCCCAAGTAAGGAACCCATAAAGTAATAAGAAGCTCTAAGTTTGCTAACAGCATCAATTACTAAAGGTTTATTAACCATATTTGTTGTATCAATTACTATCTCATCAATGTTGGGAGTAGTTACTTTTACATTCATGTATTCTAAAATTTCTTCTAAACTTTTAACATCTGAAATATCTGGAATACCAACAATTTTCACCTTTCCATAAGCCAAAACAGCAGCTGGTATTAAAGCTACCGTAGCATTTTTAGCTCCTGAAACTCTGATGGTTCCATTAAGTGGTTTTCCACCATTAATTTTAATTACTTCTTCCATAATTAATCACCATAAATAGTATATAATAATTTTCAATGTGATACAATTAATTAAAGAGGTGAGGGGAATGAACGACCAGAAAAAAATAATAATGTTTTCTATAACTAACCTGCTGAATTATATTGCTGAGGGGGTAGGTTATTGTATGTTAATTGCCTATTTGATAGCGATAGGTTATACAGCAACGCAAAGAAGTATAATGTTTTCTTTTGGCGCCTTATTGTCAATGGTTGTCCAATTTCTAGTTGGGTATCTCTGTGATAAAAATAAGACTGTTAGAAGATATGTTATCTATGGTTATATCGTCTATTCAATAGTGGTACTAGCTTTATATAGTTATAACACCTATAATTTCTATGTTCATTTTGTTTTGGTTTCTTTAAATACAGTAATGTTTAGAGTTAGTATGGGCTTATTAGATTCGTGGGTCTTAGAAAGTGGAGAATATTGTAAGACAAATTATGGCTTTATCAGAGCTTTTGGTTCAATAGGCTGGGTAATTGGTTCTTGGCTTACCGCAATTGTTATTGACTATTTAGGTTATATTTATATTGGAGTAGTTTTTACGCTTATAAACATTGTCTTGATTATAATCAATCTGAAAATGGATGATGTTGTAAAAGAAAGTCAAGAAAAAATAGATTTAAAATCAGTAGGAAAGCTTTTTGAAAATAAAGGTTATGTATATTTGATTGTATTAATGTTTTTCATTTTTATGATGCAAACAGCTTTAGACTACACTATAGTAAGTAAACTAGATGCTTTAAAGGCTAGCAATGCTCAAATAAGTTATTATTGGATGATAACAGGAATTATTGAACTGCCAATGTTCTTTTTTGGTGCTAAAGCAGTTAAAAAATTTGGGTCAATTCCACTGTTAATAGTATCAATCCTTTCTTATGGATTAAGATTCTTCTTATATGGCATTTCAGTAAGTGTAGTACAAGTCTTAACGATTTCCTTACTGCAGGTTACCTGTTTTCCAATTATGAATGTAGTTTCTAAGCAGTTAATAGATGATGAGTCTCCAGCTAGTTTGAAAAGTAGTGGTCAACAAGTAGGCTTAGCACTTTATTCATCAGTCAGCGCTTTAATAGCACCGCTGATAACTGGGGTGCTTGAAGATGTATTTAGCATAAATACTGCGCTATTTGTGATAGGTAGTTTTGCTTTGTTTTCATTGCTATTTACCGCTTTCTATGTGCAGGAAAAGAAAAAACAAGGTTTATTTATTAGATAAATATCATCTTATTAATTAGTTCTTGAAAACCTTTTCAAAATATAATAAAATCAATGTAGATTATAAAATATTGATTAACAAGGAGGTTTTAATAATTATGACAGAAGTTAAAGTTTTAGTTATCGATCCAGTAGGACTGCACGCACGTCCAGCTACAGTTGCGGTGAATGCAGCCAGCAAATGCAAATGTAAGGTAACGGTTTCATTCAAAGGACGTTCAGTTGATATGAAATCAATTATGGGTGTTATGTCTTTAGGTATCCCTACTCAATCTGAAATAATAATTACTTGTGATGGGGAAGGCGAAGAAGAAGCTATCAATTCTATCGTTGAAACATTAAAGGCTCAAAAGGTTATCGGATAATTAGAAAAACAAAGGGAAGGGATGCTTCCCTCTTTTTAAATTAGGAGAAGTGATAATAATGAATATAGAAAATAAATATTTAACATGGTTAAATCATCCTTTCATGGATGAAGATTTAAAACAAGAATTAAAAAATATGAATGAAGCTCAAAAAAAGGACGCTTTCTATAAGGATGCCGAATTTGGTACTGCTGGAATGCGTAATATTTTGGGAGCTGGTACAAACAGATTAAATGTTTATACCGTTAGAAAAGCTTCAGTTGGTTTTGGCAATTATTTAAACAGAAAAAAAGGAGAAGTTTCTATTGCTATTGCTTATGATAATAGATATAAATCTACTGAATTTGCGATGGAATCAGCAAGAATTATGGCTTCTTTGGGTATTAAGTCATATGTTTATAAGACACTTAGAACAACTCCTCAATTAAGCTTTACTGTCAGACATTTAAATTGTGATGGTGGTATTATGATTACCGCTTCACATAACCCAAAAGAATATAATGGATACAAAGTATACGATAAAAACGGCTGTCAATTAATTCCAGAATTGATTGAAGGAGTAATTGAAGAAATTGGAAAACTAGGCAATGGCTTTATTGAAGCCCCAAAATTAACTGCCCAGCAAGAAAAACTTATCAATTTTGTTGGCAAGGAAGTTGATGAAGCTTATTTAAATGAAGTATTAAAAATACAGTTAAATCCAGATCTTTCAAAAGACAATTTTAAAGTTGTTTATACTCCACAACATGGAACAAGTTTAAAACCTGTAAAAGCACTATTTGAAAATGTAGGGTATGATACTGTTTATGTTGAGGAACAATGCACATTTGACCCTGCTTTCTCAAATACTTTGGTACCAAATCCCGAAGATCCAGATGCATATATTTTAGGTATTGAATATGCTAGAAAAACAAATGCTGATATTGTTTTAGCCACTGACCCTGATGGCGATAGATTAGGAGTAGCAGTAAAAGATGGTGATGACTATACTTTAATGACTGGAAATCAAACTGGTTCAGTATTAATTGAATACATTTTATCTCAAATGCAACAAAAAGGTATTATGCCTGAAAATCCAGTAATGTTTAATACAGTTGTTACTTCAGATTTAGGCGAGATTATCGCTAAGGAATATGGAGTAGAAACAGAAAAAACCTTGACAGGGTTTAAATATATCGGGGATAAGATTGAAGGATATAGAATCAGTAAAGAAAAGAATTTTGTCTTTGGTTATGAAGAAAGTTATGGCTATTTGGTTAAAGAATTTGTCAGAGATAAAGATGCTAACCAGTCATGTCTAATAATTGCTGAATGTGCAAACTTCTATAAGAAAAAAGGTTTAACCCTTCTTGATGTTTTAAATCAGTTATATGAAAAGCACGGCACTTATTTAGAAACAGTTGAGTCAATAACTTTAACAGGTGCTGATGGAGCAGAAAAACTAAAAAAACTATTAGCTGATTTAAGAGCTAATGTTCCTAGTGAAATTGGTGGGTATAAGGTTATTAAATATCAAGACTTTAGAACTGCTAAAAGTTTAGAAAATGGGGTAGAAACAGATATTGTTGGTTTTGATAAAAGTGATGTTTTAAAATATTTCTTAGAAGATGGTTCTTGGATTGCCATAAGACCTTCTGGAACTGAACCAAAGTGTAAGTTTTATTACTGCATTAAGGGGAAAGATCAAAGAGATGTCGAAACTAAAAAAGAAAAATACTTTAAAGCAATTGAAGAAATGACAAAATAAAAAAAGCGGGCTTAAAAAAGCCCGTTTTTTATGACAGGCCTTTTTTTATGTAGTATAATCAAAAAGTCAGGAGTGTGATTATTGAAATGATTTCAAAAAAGTTAGCGATAGATGTATTGAATATCGCCACAAAAACAGGTGCTGATTTTGCTGAAATATATTTAGAAGAAGAAAATTCAGTAGATATTAGCGTAGATAACGGCAAAGTAGAAGCATGTAATGATTCTTTAACCTATGGAGCTGGTATTAGACTTTTAAAAGATTTACAAAGCGTTTACGGTTATACTAACGACATTACTGCTAAAGGATTAAAAAAACTAGCAAATGATTTATCTGCTTCATTTACTGGTGAAAGAGTTATAGAAGTTAAAACAATTAAGAAAGTAAAACCAGGAAAGAAAAACCAATCAAAAATTCCTTATGATAGTTATCCAAGAAAAAAGATAGTAGAAATGTTAAAACAAGCATCAGAAGTGATGAAAAACTATGATGAGTCAATCGTTAGAACAACAGTTTCATTTGCTTACAATATTAAAAAAGTCTCAATTTTTAATACTGATGAAAAACAATTTTCTGATACTCGCCCTAAAGGTAGAGCAGGCTTAGTTGCCATTGCTTCAAAAGATGGCAAAATTGAAACATTCTATTCAGCTCCAGGAGCTCAAAAAGGAATGGAATTTTTCTTAGAAGAAATTGATTTAAATAAAATTGCTAAAGACACTGCTGCTTCAGCAGTAACTATGTTATCAGCTGTTGATTGTCCATCAGGGAAAATGCCAGTAGTTATTGGCAATGGTTTTGGTGGAGTTATTTTTCATGAAGCTTGTGGACATTCACTAGAAGCTACCTCAGTGGCTAAAGGATTATCGGTCTTCTCGGGTAAAAAGGGCGAAAAGATTGCTTCAAGCATTGTTAGTGCTGTGGATGATGGCACTATTGATGGTGCTTGGGGTTCAGGCAATATTGATGATGAAGGAAATAAAACTCAAAGAAATTTATTAATCAAAAAGGGCATTTTAAATTCTTATTTAGTAGATAATTTTAACGGTCGCAGAATGAACGAAAAAGGAAATGGTGCTACTAGAAGACAGTCATATAAATTTGAACCAACTAGTAGAATGAGCAATACTTTTATATTGCCTGGGAAATCTACACCAGAAGAAATTATCGCCAGTACAAAATATGGTTTATATGCTAAGAGTATGGGTGGAGGAAGTGTTAGTCCAGCTACAGGAGAGTTTAACTTTGCGGTTGTTGAGGGCTATTTGATTCAAGATGGCAAGATTAGCCATCCAGTTAAGGGCGCTACTTTAATTGGTTCGGGAAAAGATATCTTATTAAATATTGATATGGTTGGAAATGATTTAAAACGAGCTCAAGGAATGTGTGGTTCAAGTTCTGGAATGATTCCTACAGATGTGGGACAACCAACAATTAGAGTAAGTGAAATCACAGTTGGTGGAACAGGAGAAGTTAACAATGACTAAATATAAAAATTTTTTTATAAAAGCTAAAGAAGAAAACTTGGAAGCTTTAGAACTAACAATTAGAAAATCAAGCAATTTCTCTTTTTCTTTTTTCAACAATGAAATTGACTCTTATAAAATGAGTGATTCATTTAAAATATCAGCTAGAGGAATTTATAATGGTAAGATGGGAACTGCTGAAAGTGAAAAGTTGGATAAAAATACTATAGATTATATTATTTCTCGCATTAAAGAAAATGCTATGTTATTAGATGGTGAAGATAAACCATTTATTTTTGAAGGATCAAAATCTTATAAAAAGAAAAATGTCTTCAATAAAAAACTAGCTATTACTACAGCTCAAGAAAAAGTACAAAAAATTAAAACATTAGATACAAAAGTAAAAAGTGCTAGTGATTTAATCTTAAATGTTGAAACTCAATATCATGAAGAAATGCAAGAATATACAATGTTAAATTCTTATGGTTTAAAACTTACTTCAAAAACCAACTATGCTTTGGTATATAGTTCAGCAACAGCTAATGATGAAATGGGCGAAACTAAAGTTGGCTTTGCCTATCGTTTTATTACTGACTTAGATAATTTAAACCAAGAAGAGTTTGCCAAAGAGGTTGCTGAAAAGACTATTTCTCAATTTGGTTCTGCACCATGTGCTTCTGGCAAATACAAATGTGTATTTTCACCAAGTGCAACAAGTTCGCTTTTAGAAGCATTATTATCAAATGTTTCAGCAGAACAAGTTCAAAAGAAGTCATCTTTACTGGCAGATAAACTGGAACAAAAAATTTGTTCAAGCAAAGTCACAATTACAGAATCTCCGTTAAAGAAAAACCCGTTCTTTAGATATTTTGATGATGAAGGTGTTGCAACTTATGATAAAACCTTAATAAAAAATGGTGTGTTAAAAACATATGCTTACAACTTACAAACAGCATATAAAGATCAAGTACAGTCAACGGGCAATGGTTATAAGTCAAGAGGGAAGATGGGAATTGAATTAGTTAACGTGGCAATGAAACCAGGAAGGTTAAATAAAGAGCAACTTATTGAAAAAGCAGACAAGGGAATTTATATTGATGATATAAGTGGTGTTCATTCAGGATTACATCCAGAATCAGGAAACTTCTCTTTGATTGCTAGTGGATTTATGATTGAAGATGGCAAAAAAGCTAAACCAGTATCACTAATTACTGTTGCAGGCAATGTTTTTGATGTTTTTAATGATGTAATCGCTATTGGAAATGATTTAGACTTACAATTCAATGGTTATGAAGTGCCTTCAATGTTAATTAAACAGATTGCGGTATCAGGTAAATAATTATGATTAATGAAAAAAGACAATGGGATTTATTAAAGAAGATAGGTTTTACTAGAGTAGGTGGCTCCAAAGAAGAAAGACAAGCTGCCGAAATATTAAAACAAACAGTAGAAGCTACAGGTAATGAAGCTGTTATCGAAGAATTTGAAGTTGACTGGCAAGAGATAAAAGTTGCAAGTTTAAAAACCACAAATAAACAGTACCATGTAACAGCCTATTATCAATGTGCTAATACTGATGAAAGTGGTTTAACAGCTCCGTTTTACTATTTGTCAACCGATAATGCAGTGGGGCTAAAAAACTGTGAAGGTAAAATTGTTTTAGTTAATGGTTATTTAAGACTTAAAACTTATGAAAAACTAGTTGAAGCAAAAGCAGTTGGTTTTATCACTTTTTCAGGAGATTTAAGAGATTCCAAAGAAGATACTGATTTAGAAAACAGAGAATTAAGACAACAATTAAGAGAAAAAGGTAATCTACCAGGAGTACATATGACTATTCATGATGCTATGGAGTTAGCTTTAGAAAATCCTGAAGAAATTACTATCAATATTCAGCAAGAAACATTTAAAGTAAATTCACAAAATGTAATTGCTGAAATCAAAGGAAAAACTCATCCTAATGAAGTAATAATGTTTACAGCTCATTATGATTCGGTACAATATTCTGCTGGTGTTTATGATAATGGAGCAGGAAGTGTAATATTAATGGAGCTTCATCACTACTTTTTAGAAAACAAACCAGCAAGAACAGTTAGATTTGTTTGGTGTGGTTCTGAAGAAAGAGGACTGCTTGGTTCTAAAGCTTATGTAAAAAAGCATGAAGACTTATTAGAAAACATTGTTTTAAATATCAATGTTGATGTGGCAGGACCAGTTTTGGGAAGTGATTCAGCAATTGTTACTGGTCCAGAATGTCTAGTAAATTACATTGATTATTTAGCTAAAGAAGTAGGTTTTGAAATAAAAACTAAACAAGATATATATTCTTCTGACAATATGCCTTTAGCAGACAAAAAAATACCTGCGGTATCATTTGCTAGATTTGGTGGATCAGGACAAGCTTATATTCATAATAGATATGATCAGTTGTTTTTTATGGATTCAAAAAACTTATACCGCACAGCACAGTTTGTTAAAGTATTTGCAGAAAGAGTAATTAATAGTTATGTTTTTCCAGTCCCTAGAGAAATGCCGGAAAATATGGTTAAGAAAATTGATAAATACTTAAATAAAAAACCACAAGAAAAAGAAAAATAACCTTAAATTTAAAGAGAGGCAAGAAATCATTTGAATAAATGAGATTAATTGTCTTTTTTTGTTATAATGTTTATGTAAAAAGGAAGTAAATTTATGAGCAAATATAAAAAGATTTTGGGAGGGTTACTAGCAGCTGCTGTAGGAGATGCTATGGGAGCAGCTACTGAAACAAGAAATACAGATCAAATAAAAGAAAAATTTGGTGGTTTTGTGACAGATTTTGTTACTCCACCAGATGATGTATTTGCTCGCGGATTAGAAAGAGGAAGTGTTACTGATGATTTTTCGTTAGCATACTATACAGCAATGGCAATAATAAACCATAAGGGTATAATTAATGACACCACTGCTCATGCAGCGCTGATAAATTGGTCAAAAACACCTTATTATAGACTTGCTGGTCCAACGACAACAGCAGCAATAAATAGAATAATGGGAAAAGAAGAAAACAAGAATGTTTTCAAACCAGCATATGATAATTCAAAAGGAACAAATGGGGGAGCGATGAAAATTTCTCCTGTTGCTTTAGCAAGTGATGGAAATATTAATAAAGCCATTATGGATGCTATTACTATTTGTAAGCCAACCCATAACAATAACACTGCCTTAAGTGGAGCATGTGCTGTAGCAGCAGCAATAGCACAAGCATTAAATGAAGATGCGACAGTAGATTCTATGATTGAAGCAGGACTAAAAGGGGCATTAGAAGGTGAAAAGCATGGAATTAAACTGGCAAATCCTTCAGTTTATAAAAGACTGCTTTTAGCTGTTAATATTGGTAGAAAATGTAAAAATGATATTGCCAAGGCTATGAAGGAACTATCGGAAATTATTGGTTGTGGTCTTTCAGCTGCTGAAGCAGTGCCAACCGCTTTTGGGCTTTTAGCAGCAAGTGATGGAGATGTTGAAAAAGCCATAATAGCCGCAGTAAATATTGGAAATGATACTGATACAATTGCAACTATTGTTGGAGCAATGGCAGGAACATTAAACAGTTATTATCATAAAGAATACTTAGATTTAATTAATCAGGTAAACAGATTTGATTTAGAATATATTGCGATTAAATTGGTGCACCTATATGAATAAACACATGTTGATGATTGCTGGAAGTGATATAGATACTTTTTATCAAGTGGAAGCTTTTCCTATGGCTGGTGATGGAACAATGGCCAAACCTTTGGGTGATAAAGTAGGAGGATGTGTTTTAAATGTTGCAGCAATCAGCGCTGCTTTGGGTAGTGATGTAAAAGTAATAGATTATTTAAGAGCTGATGATGAAAAAACATTATGGCTAGTTGATGAAATAAAAAAGAAACAAGTTGATGTTTCAAATTTACAGTATGGTAAAGATGTTATTAATGGTAGTTGTTTAATCATGCAGTGTAAAGATGAAAAATGTATATTTGTCATTGAACCAAAAAGACCTTTTTTTGAGGTAGATGATAAAATGCAAGAGTTGTTAAATAATTCATCGTATATTTATAGTTTAATGCATACATTAATGATTTCTTTTGAACAATTTGATTGTCTAATAAAAGCTAAAAAAAATGGTGCAAAAATAATTTTTGATGGTGCTAGTCAATACACTGATATAAGGGAAGCACAGATAATCGTTGATTTAGCTGATGGTTTATTTATAAATAAACAATCATATGAAAGACTATGCGCTGTTTTAGGTTATGATGTTAAAGAACTTTTAGAAGATAAAATGGAATTTATTTGTGTAACTGAAGGAGCAAATGGTGCTACTTGTTACATAAAAGACAATAAATATTACTCTAAACCAATGAAGGTTGAAGTAATAGATTCTACTGGAGCAGGTGATTCTTTTGCTGGATGTTTCCTACATTTTTTAAATAAAGGATATGATTATGAAGTTTGTCTAAAATTAGCAATAGTAAATGGTGGTTATGCTTGTACTGTTGTTGGAGGAAATAGTGGTACTTTAACAGAAAAAGAATTGTTTGATTTAGCGAAAAAGAATAATTTTGAGGTGGGAATATGAAATTAATAATTGATACAGCTAATGCAAAAGAAATTAAAAGATTATGTGAAATCTTAAATGTTTGGGGTGTAACTACCAACCCAACAATTATTACAAGAGAAAACAAACCATTTGAAAAAGTTATTGATGAAATTGATAAAGTATTAAATGAAGATCAAGTGTTGTTTGCTCAAGTAATTTCAACTGATTATAAGTCGATGGTCGAAGAAGGAAGATATATTGCTTCCTTAAGAAAGAATATGGTAGTAAAAATACCAGTTACCGCTGAGGGATTAAAGGCGATAAAAACTTTACATAAGGAAGGCATTAAAGTTTTAGCTACCATTATTTTTAACGCAAACCAAGGATTTTTAGCAGCTTTAAATGGAGCGGAATACTTGGCTCCTTATGTTGACAAAATATGTAACTATACTGATGGTGTTGAAGAGACGATAATTTTACAAGAAATGTTAGATGCTAATGGTATAAATAGTGAAATTATTGCTGCTTCACTTAAAAATACCGATCAAGTAAAACAGTTAATTAGAAATGGAATTGCTGCAGTTACAGTTCCAGTAGATATTGCTGATTTAATGTATTTAAGTCCTATAACTGATGAGTCAGTAAATACTTTTACTAAAAATTGGTTTAAAGCTTACAATAAAAAAAGCTTATAAACTTTTTAATTTGAATATATAGTGTAGTTGAGAAAATTTAAAACTTTTTTGTAGGAGGAAAATATGAGAAAAATAATGATAATAATTTTGATTCTTTTACTTGCTGTTGGCTGTAATAAGCAAACAGTAATAAATGAAGAAACTGAGACACTTAAGATATTTGCTCAATCATATGCTGAAGAGCATTTAGAATTTAATAATCTATACGATAAAAACAAGGAATATTATATTTCTTATCCAGAAAGTGAGGAAGCAGTTTATGAATACTTCTTGTTCTGTGATGGAAATTGTATTGCCAAAATAGAGCTTTCTTACTCAGAAGAAATGCAATATTTTGTGAGAAGTTGCAAATACAAAGATGGTTATATAATTGGAACTATAACTGAAGAGAACAATAGTGATAAAAAAATTGGCTCTAATAAAATCTATCTTAACGATAGTATAGAAATGAGTTATATAACAAATATAAAGGTTGAAAAATTTGAGCTGTCTAAAGAACAAGATAGTAAGATGAGACAAAAAGTCATTGATATAGTTGAAACAGATTATCTAGCACACAATAAAGAAGATAATGCTAAATATCAATTGATATCTCCTATCAGTTTTTATGTTTGCTCTGTTGCAGCGGATAAAGAAACATTACTAATTAAAGAAACAAGTGTGTATGATTATGTTTTACTCAAAGATGGAATACCAGTATTTACAATCAGATTAGATGTAACTAATGATGAACAATACACAACCTCAGAATATTACAATCATTTTAATATTGACTTTAGTAAGGCAGCGAATGTGAAAAAAGCATTTATGTTAGTTGGCGGAAGATATTATTATAGTAACGTGATTGTAATCTCGGATAATGATTATTTAAATAAAATATATTTAGATAACCAGTTGTGTACAACTTTTGTTATTAAAAAAGTTTATGAAAAAGCCTTTGAGATATTAGAGGATATTGCTGAATTAACTGTTATAAAAAGCTGGGGAAATTAGCATATTTAAATAAAAGACAATAGTTTAATTGCTATTGTTTTTTTATGTTTTATTTTCAATAATTTATTACATCCACAACAAGTTTCAGATTATGGAACTCTATTTTTTGTCGAAAAGTAAAGTATACGTAAAGATTAAATATAAATAGTAAACAGGTGTTTACTAAGAGGAAAAATGGTTGTATAATAAGGTCCGGGAGTTTATTATGACGCAATTATCAAGAGAAAAAGTTAGAAACAAAATAATAGCTGCAGCTAAAGAAGAATTCTTAAAAAAAGGGTATAAAGAAGCCAGTATGAGATCAATTGCAAGAAAGTGCATGATGACAGCTGGTAATTTATATCGCTATTTTTCTAGTAAGGAAGAGTTAACTGTGCAGATTGTTTCTGAACCAATGTTATTGTTAGATAAACTTCTAAAAAGAATAACTAATAACAAACTTACTTTTTATTCTGAAGACTTTGATTTGAGTGGAGATAACCTATCAAACTTAAAAGATAAGATAAATGTCTTTGTTGATGAAATGGTCGATATTTATCAACAACACAAAGCTGAGTTTAACATTTTGTTGATGCATTCAGAGGTGAATAATAACATTATTAAATGGTGTGCGAACTTAACGAAATATCTTCTGGTTGGCAGAAATAATATAAATGAGTTTGACGAGGAAGCATCTATTTTGGCTCAAAGTTATGCAGTTGGCCTATTTAATGGATTAAAGGAAATATTTGCTATTAGTGAATTGGATGGTGATAGAATGAAAAAGGTAACTAAATTATATTTAGAAAGTTGTCTATCGTTGTTTCAATCTGATATTAGAAAGAGTTTAGGTAACTAAGATGAGTTTTATAGAATTTAAAAATGTTTCAAAAATATATAAAATGGGTGAAGTTGAGATAAAAGCTTTAGATGATATTTCATTTGAAGTGGAAAAAGGCGAGTTTGTTTGTGTTTTAGGTGCTTCAGGTGCTGGTAAAACAACAATACTCAATATTTTAGGCGGAATGGATAGTGCAACAAACGGTACTATTATTGTTGATGACAAAGATATTTCTAATGCTGATGATAAGCAGTTATGTGAATATCGTCGTTATGATATAGGTTTTGTTTTCCAGTTTTATAACTTAGTACAAAACTTAACAGCTTTGGAAAATGTTGAACTGGCCACTCAAATAGCGGAAGATCCTATGAGTTCAAGAGAAGTATTAAAAATTGTTGGTTTACAAGATAGAATGCATAATTTCCCATCACAACTTTCAGGTGGGGAACAGCAACGTGTAGCTATTGCTAGAGCAGTAGCCAAAAACCCTAAGCTTTTACTATGTGATGAGCCAACAGGTGCGTTGGATTACGTGACTGGTAAACAAGTTTTAAAAGTTTTGCAAGACATGTGCAATAATCATGGTATGACAGTTGTCATGATTACTCATAATGCCGCTTTAGCTGATATGGCTGACAAAGTTATTAGGGTAAAAAGCGGCACAATTAGTAGCATTAAAATTAATGAAAATCCAAAGGATGTAGAGGATATTGAATACTAATGTTTACAAAAGATACATTTAGATTAATAAAAAGAAGTTTAAACAGATTCTTATCACTGGTTAGCATTGTCATTATCGGTGTAGGTTTTATGATGGGCTTGCTTTCAACTTCAACACTGATGAGAAACAGCGTTGACAAATATAACATTGACTCAAATCTACACGATATTCAACTTTTCTCACCATATGGATTCTGTGATGAAGATATAGATGCAATTAAAAAAATCGATTTTATCGATGGTGTTTTTGCTTCTAAAATGCAAGATGTAATTATCGATGTTGAAAATAATGGAGAAAAGGTAGTTAGATTAAGAGAATTAGAAAGTGATGTAAACAAATTTGAGCTAATTGAAGGAAGACTGCCAATGAAAGCAACTGAAGCGGTATATGTTGTAGGAGAATTTGCTGCTTTTGAGATAGGTGATAAAATAAAAATATATTTAGAAGATTCTGATGTTACGGAAGTGATTAAAAATACTGAGTTTACAATAGTAGGCAAGGTTAAAAGTAGCGAGTATATGTCACTGTTTTTATCGACTTCACTATTAAAGAACCTGGATTTAGAAAATGTTTTCTATATTCCGAAAATAAATTTTATCAGCGATTACTATACAACGGTATATTTATCAGTAAGAGATGCTCAAAAGTTTCAAACAACTACTGATGAATACTTTAATTATGTTGATAAAAAGGGAGAAGATTTAGAAATTATTACCTTAGACCAACAAGATTTTTTAAAAGAAAAATTGATGGTTGAGATTGAAAACAAACTAGTTGAAAACGAATTATTGTTCCAAGAGAAAAAGGAAGAAGGGGAAAAAGAACTAGAAGCAGCAAAAGCAAAACTAGAAGAAGCTAATTTAATGCTGATTTTGGCTCAGATGGAAATCGATAACAACTATTTAATGTTAAAAGCTAATGAAAGGAAACTACAAGAAAATGAAAAGCTTGTAGATGCCAATTTAAAACAAGTTAATGAAGCAATAAAAGAGATAGAGACTGCTCAAGGTAAGAGCATTGATGAAATATACAATCAAACTACAACGCTATATCAAACATATAAAGCCTTAGAAAGAATTGGTGAAATAGAAAGTGAAACAAGCGAAAATTTATATTCTGAAATTATCAATCAAAACAATAATTTAAAATTAATTATTAGTGAAAACAAGGTTTTAAAACAACAATATGAAGCCGAACTAATCGTGGTAAATAATAGGCTAGCAACAGAAACAGATCCAGAAGAGATTTCAAATTTAAATTCACAAAAAGAAAATTTACAAACAAGAATTAATACCTGTAATATTACAATCGAGACCTGTCAGAATATTGTTGATATAAATGAAACGATTCTTGAAAATGTAGATGAGTATCCTGGTGGAGCGACAAACCCAACAAAAGTAGCAATGGATGAAATTGATGAAATGGCAGGCGGCTCAATTGAAACCACCTATATTCAGATGACTCAACTTGTTCAAGGGAAAAAAGATTTAGAAGCAGCAAAATTAGAAATAGAGGAAGGCAAAAAACAAATTGCTGATGGTAAACAGAAACTTGATGCTGCTCAAAGAGAATTAAATGTTAATAAAAAAGCCTACTTGGATGGTTTAGAAGAGTATAAAGAAGGTTTAATTAAATTTAATATTGAAATAGAAAAAGCAGAAACTGAATTAAAATTGGCTAGACAGCAATTAAAGGAATTGCCAGATGCTCAATGGATGATTTTAAATAGAGATTATCATTACTCAAGCATTATGTTTAAAAACACTGTTAAACAAATGCGATCAATAGGTAGAATTTTACCACTATTATTTTATCTAGTTGCAGCGCTAATATGTATGACTACGATGAAACGCTTGATAGATGAGCAAAGAGGTCAAATAGGAATATTTAGAGCTTTAGGATTTTACAAATATCAAATTGTTGGAAAGTATTTATTATACGCATTTTTAGCTACAATTATAGGCTCTTTAGCTGGCATAACATTTGGTCAATTGGTTTTTCCAATTGTTATATACAATACTTGGCGTTTAATGTATGATTTACCAAAACTACTTATCTCTTATCCGGTTGATAACATGGTAATTTGTTTTATTAGCTTTAGCAGTTTAATGATGGCTGTTACTGCTGGTGTTGTAAGTAGAAGTTTAAAAGAAGCGCCAGCTCAATTGATGAGACCAAAGGCTCCAAAAAAAGCCAAGAAAGTATTCTTGGAAAAAATTAAATTTATTTGGAGTAAGTTGTCTTTTACTAGCAAAATTACAGTCAGGAATTTGTTTAGATATAAATCAAGGTTCTTTATGACAGTAATTGGAGTAGCAGGATGTACTGGTTTATTAGTTCTTGGATTTGGTATTAAGGATTCAATTAGTAATATCGTAAATATTCAATATAATGAATTTTGGAATTATAATAGTATTGTTCATTTAGAAAACGATCATAATTTTGAAGAAATATTAACTGTTTTAGAAAGTGATTTAGATAATGATTTCATTGTACCAATGATGTCATATAATGGTAAAGTTTATGCTGATCGTAAAGAAGCAACAATCGTGGTTGAAGTTTTAGATGCTAGAGAAAGCAGTAATATCTTTAATTTATATGATTCAAAAACAGGAGAAAGACTAAGATTAAATAATAATGGTGTTATTATTTCTGAAAAGTTTGCGAAAAACACTGGCTTAAAGGCTGGAGATTTTATAACACTTGAATCTATTAATGGAATTAAAGCTGAAGTACAAGTTATAGATATATGCAAAATGTATTTCCAACATTATTTATATATTTCAGAGGCTAATTATCGACAATTATTTGAAGAAAACATTCACTATAATAAGATTGCGATTACTAATGCTAAAGGCTATCAAGATGTGCAAGAAAGAGTAGAAGGAATTAAAAATATTGCAGCAGTTACCGATTTTGCTTCATTTGTTGATCAATTTAATACAATTGTTGAGTCTTTAAACATTATTATTGGTGCTGTTATTATAACTTCAGGCGCTTTAGCATTTGTTGTTTTACTGAATTTAACTCAAGTTAATATTTCAGAAAGAACAAGAGAAATTGCGACTTTAAAAGTAATAGGCTTAAGAGATAATGAAATTTACAGTTATTTGTTTAAAGAAATTATATTATTATCGTTTATTGGTGGTATAGCCGGTCTGCCACTGGGTGCTGCTGCTTTAAAACTTGTTATGTCGATAATAGAAATGGATATGATTTTATTCCCTACTGAAATAAAATGGTTGAGTTATGTTTTATCTTATGGGATGACATTTATTTTCACTTGCATTGTCTTATTATTCACTAGAAAGCCATTAAGAAAAATTCAAATGGTTGAGAGTTTAAAGTCAGTTGAATAAGAAAAAAAGCTACAGAACAAAAAAGTCCTATAGCTTTTTATAAAAATGTAGTACAATACATACTGGAGGGTTGTCGGATGAACTTAGATAAGCTTAAAAGTTTTTATGATGGGTATGGAATGCAAAGTTATGAAATCTTTGGCGCTCATCTCCATGAAAATGGAACAATCTTTAGAGTATATGCTCCAAATGCTAAAAGTGTAAGAATAATTGGTGACTTCAATTATTGGAATGAGCACGAAACTTTTATGTTTAAATCGGACTTGGGTTTTTGGGAGATCTTTTTAGAAAATGTTGGCGAATATGCCAGATATAAATATGTTATTGAAGACAAAAAAGGTAATTTAGTCCAAAAAGCTGACCCATATGGCTTTTATAATGAACTCAGACCTGGTTTTTGCAGCAAAGTAGTTTCTTTGGAATATCCTTGGCAAGACCACCAGTGGATGGCAAACAGAGACAAATGTTTTGATAAACCACTTAATATTTATGAAGTTCATTTAGGAGGATTTAAACTCAACTCTGAAGGCAAATGGCTAAATTATTATGAGATGATTGATGTGATAATTCCTTATGTTGTCGAAATGGGATATACCCATATTGAACTTTTACCACTTAACGAACATTCTTTAGACCAGTCATGGGGATATCAACAATATGGTTACCATTCAATTACTTCTAGATATGGTTCACCATATCAGTTAATGATGTTTATTGATGCTTGTCATCAAGCAAATATCGGAGTTATTATGGATGTCGTGTTGGTTCATTTCTTAAAAGATACTTTTGGACTGGCAAAATTTGATGGAACAGCGCTTTATGAATCAAGTAATAAAAAATATAACGAGAGTCAATGGGGAACATACTACTTTGATTTTTCTAAAAATATCGTTAAAAGTTTCTTACTAAGTAGTGTTTGTTTATGGTTGGATAAGTATCATATTGATGGTGTCAGAGTAGATGCTGTAAGCAATCTTATTTATTACCATGGCAACAAACAACTTGGCGAAAATAAAGAAGCAATAAGTTTCATTAAGCGTTTTAACTATCATATTCACGATAACTATCCAAGTGTAATTACAATAGCCGAAGATAGCAGTGATTATCCGAAAGTTACTGGAAATGAGGTTGAAGGATTAGGTTTTGATTATAAATGGGATTTAGGCTGGATGAATGATACCTTGAAGTATTATGAAATGGATCCAGAATATCGCAAATATAATCATACTTTAATTAATTTCTCCATGGCATATTTTTACTCAGAAAGATTTATCTGTCCATTTTCTCACGATGAAGTTGTACATTCCAAAAAAACAATAGTTGATAAAATGTGGGGTAGTTATGAAGATAAATTTAAACAATGTAGAAACTTGATGGTTTATATGTATACTCATCCTGGGAAAAAATTAAATTTTATGGGCAATGAAATTGCTTCATTTAGAGAGTTTGATGAATTAAAAGAGTTAGATTGGTTTATCTTGCAATATCCAATTCACGATAGTTTTAAAAGATTGTGCCGAGATTTAAATATGATTTATAAATCTCATCCTGCTTTCTATAAATATGATTATGACTATAAAGGATTTAAATGGATTGATGCTGATAACAACGAGCAAAGAATCTATAGTTATGTTAGATTTGATGACGAAAAATGTTATGTAGTAGTATTAAATATGGCTCCTATTGCCTATGAAGATTTTGAAATAGGAGTGCCAACTTATGGATTTTATACTGAAATTATGAATTCAGAAAAAGATATTTATGGTGGATGCAATATGTGTAATTTCAAAAAAATTCAAGCTAGAAAAGGTAATATACACAACATGAACTACAAATTAAATATCAGAGTCGCGCCTTATGCAGCCATAATTTTTGAAGCAAAATTACGATAATGGGAGGAATTTATGTTTAATAATAAAGAAGAATTCAAAACACAATACTGTCAAACAGTAATTGAAAAGTATGGTCACAGCGTTGAATATACTCGTCCATCGGAAAGATATTTAGTATTAGGAGAAATGGTTAAAGACTATGCTTCTAGAAACTGGAAAGAGTCAAAAGAAGCAGTCATTAAAAATGAACAAAAGCAGTTGTTCTATTTTTCAATGGAGTTTTTGATCGGCAGACTTTTAACAAGTAACTTAATGAACTTGGGCATCTATGACATTGTTAAAGAAGGTTTAGCGGAATTAGGTTTCGATATCAACGAAATTGAAGGACTTGAAACTGATGCCGGTTTAGGTAATGGTGGTTTAGGAAGGCTAGCAGCTTGTTTTCTAGATTCTATTGCTACATTAAATTTGCCAGGTCATGGTAATACTATTAGATACGAGTATGGGCTTTTTAAACAAAAAATCGAAAATGACAAACAGGTAGAAGTGCCTGATATCTGGTTAAAATATGGAAATCCATGGGAAGTAAGAAAGTCAGATAGTGCGGTAGAAGTTAAATTCTATGGTCATGTGGAAACTTTCTGGAACCAATATGGGATTATGGATGTCAAACATGTGGATGCGGTAATCGTTAGGGCTGTTCCATATGATATGGCAGTTATTGGTGCTAACAATAAGTGTGTTAATACATTGAGATTATGGAAACCAGAAGCAAGTGATAATGCTCCTGCTGGACAAGACTTTATAAAATATATTCAAGAGGTTAATAAGATTTGTCAAAATGTTTATCCTGATGATTCAACCGAAGAAGGCAGGATGTTAAGAATTAAACAAGAATATTTCTTTGTATCAGCTGGTTTACAAACAGTTATTAAAGGTCATTATGAAAATTATAAGACCTTGGATAATTTACACGAAAAAGTTGTTATTCAATTAAATGACACCCATCCAATTTTGATTATTCCAGAATTGATGAGAATAATGTTAGATGAATTCCATTATAAATGGGATAAAGCTTGGAAAATTGTTTCTAAAACAGTAGCTTATACTAATCATACAATTATGCAGGAAGCTTTAGAAAAATGGCCTGTGACAATGATTAGTAAATTACTTCCAAGAATTTATATTTTAATTCAAGAAATTGATAATCGCTTTAGAGCAGAAGTATATTCAAAAACACATGATTTTGAATTAGTTAATAGAGTGGCTATCATTAGAGATGGCATGGTTCATATGTCAAATATGGCTAATGCAACAGTGTTTTCTATTAATGGTGTAGCAGAAATTCATACCCAAATCTTAAAGGATGATGTGATGAAAGATTTCTATCGCCTATATCCTTACAAATTCAACAATAAGACAAATGGAGTTACTCCAAGAAGATGGTTATACTATTCAAATCCACAGTTAACCAACTTATTAAGGGAAACTATTGGTGATGGATTTTTAACGGACTTAACAAAATTAAAAGATTTGCATAAGTTTGTTGAAAATCAGGAAGTTATCGACAAATTTAATGAAGTTAAATTACAAAGAAAGCATATTTTAGCAGATTATATTAAGGAAACAATGGGATTGGAAATTAATCCTCATAGTATCTTTGATGTCCAAGCAAAACGTTTACATGCTTATAAGCGTCAAATGCTGAACTGCATGAATATCATTTACTTATATCAAAAGATTAAGAGCAATCCTAACTTTAAAATGCATCCAACCACTTTCCTATTTAGCGCAAAAGCCGCACCAAGTTATATATTTGCGAAAAAGGTTATCCAATTAATCAACACTTTACAAAGAGTTATTAATAATGATCCAGAAGTTAACAAGTATATTAATGTGGTGTTTATTCCAAACTACAGTGTTTCAATTGCAGAAATATTATTAAATGCAGCAAACGTAAGTGAGCAAATTTCAACAGCTGGTAAAGAGGCAAGTGGTACTGGAAATATGAAGTTGATGATGAATGGTGCTATCACAATAGGAACATTAGATGGAGCTAATGTTGAAATTAAAGAATGTGTGGGAGAAGAAAATATCTTCATCTTTGGTAAAACAGTCGAAGAACTACAAGTGTTAAGAAATACTGGCTATAATGCTTTTGATTATTACTATAATGATCCAGAAATTATGAAAGTTATGGATTCGCTGATTGACGGAACATGGTCTGAAAACATAGACGAATTTAAAGGCATCTTTGATGAAATCATGTACAGAAACGATGAGTTCTTCTTACTAGCAGATTTTAAAGATTATGTAGAAACTCAAAGAAAAATCAATGAGTTATATCAAGATAGAAATGCCTTTGCTACAATGTGTTTAAAAAATATTGCAAGTAGCGCATATTTCTCATCTGATAGAACAATCAAAGATTACAACAATGATATTTGGCATTTAGAGGAGATTAAATTTTAAATGAATGAATATTTTATCAGAGCATATCTAGATGATTATAAACTGATCACTATTGAAATGGATATCAGTTTCTTTGGTGGTGAATGTAAAAGATTTGATTTGATAAAAGATGAAGTAATTATTCCATTAAATTTTATTAGCAAAACAAAAAAGAATACTTATTTTGAATATAAGTATTCTTTTGACACTGATATAGTTATTTCACAACCTTATGAAGTAATGGGCATAAATGGATACACGACACCTCTTGTTTATCGCTACATTGTCAAAACAGAACAGTTTAATCAACAATACTATTATGATAACGATGATTTAGGTTCGGTAGTTGCCAATGGAATTACAACCTTTAAATTATGGGCTCCAACAGCAAATAATGTTGTTTTAAGTATCAATGATAAATACTTTAAAATGAATAGAAATGATGTTAATGGAATCTATTCTTTATCTTTTAATGGTGATTTATCAGGTAGTATTTACAATTATATTGTTTCAGTAAACGGAAACACATATACAACTGTTGACCCATACGGGAAAGCTAGTACTGCCAATAGTAAAAATTCAGTTGTAGCTAATATGGAAAAAGCCAAAGACAGCGAACTTGAAAAAACTGAAGATCCAATCATTTATGAAGTGGCCATTAGAGATTATAGTGAAGAAGGTACGTTTAACGGTCTAATACCACATTTAGATTACATCAGTGATTTAGGAATCACCCATATTCAACTGTTACCAGTAAATGATTTTGGCAGTGTCAACGATTATCACAAAGAGATTTATTATAACTGGGGTTATGATCCAGTTCAATATCAGACCTTAGAAGGAAGTTATTGTTCTGATCCAACTAATCCTTTACTAATAATGGAAGAATTTAAAAACTTATGTAATGAAATTCATGATAGAAAAATGAAAGTTATTTTAGATGTTGTTTTTAATCATCATTATCACGCTTTAAGAAGTAGTTTTAATAAAGTAGTTCCTTATTACTACTTTAGATATGATGAAAACAATAAATTTTGTGAAGGGTCATTTTGTGGTGCTGAATTAGATACAAAATTAAAAATGTGTCGTAAGTATATAATTGATACTTTAGTATATTTTGTTAGACAGTTTGATGTTGATGGCTATAGATTTGACTTAATGAGTTTCATTGATGTTGACACAATGCTGGAAATTGAAAAGAGTCTAAAAGATTTTAAAGAAGATGTTATGTTATTTGGCGAAGGCTGGATAATGAAAACAGGAGAAAAACAGTTAAAACTAGCCAACTACAGCAATAGTAAATTAATAGAAAATATCGGTTTCTTTAATGATGAGTTTAGAGATGTTATCAAAGGCAACAGTTTTGATTGTTGTGCTACTGGTTATGGAACTGGTAATGTCTGGCAAGCCAAAAAAGCTATTGAAGTAATGAAGGCGAAAAGGTTTTATAAGTCTTCTCAATCTATTAATTATGTTGAATGTCATGATGATATGACTTGTTTTGACAAGATTAAACACTGCTGCATTAATGAGGATTTTCAACAGTTGGTAAAAAGACAGAAATTAATAATTTCATGTGTTTTATTAGCTAAGGGCGTTAGTTTTTTACATGCTGGTCAGGAATTCTGTCGTAGCAAACAAGGTTTACAAAATACTTATAATGCTCCAGATAGCATAAATAAGATTAATCACAGACAAAAAGAAGAATATCAAAATGTTATTAAGTTTACTAAGGACTTGATAGAAATTAAAAAAGAATATTGTTTTGGCTTAGCAGATGTTAAGTATTCTGAAAAAGAAGGAACAATAATTGGAAAATATCAAGATTTAACATTTATTATTAACCCTTCTCAGCAGGACTTTATCTATAGTTTTAAAGGAAAAAAACAAGTTATCTTAAATGAAGAAGGAAAACAAGACTTTGTGGTTGAAAAAGAGCTAGTTATTAAAAGTATTACAACCGTTGTTTTAAAGGAGTTATAGATGATAAATAAAAGTTGGGACGATTTTTTAAATGAGCAGTTTAATCAAGACTATTTTAAAAAGTTGTCTTCTTTTTTAAGACAAGAATATCTTGATAAAACAATTTATCCACCAAAGGTGGAAGTTTTTTCATCGTTTTATTTTACTGATTTAGATAAGGTCAAAGTAGTAATATTAGGACAAGATCCTTATCATCAAGAAAATCAAGCTTGTGGGCTAGCTTTTGCGGTTAAACCAAATGTGGCTTTACCACCATCACTAATAAACATCTATAAAGAAATTGAAGATGATTTAAATGTGAAGATGTCTAATAATGGTTATTTAGTGAAATGGGCAAAACAAGGAGTAATGTTACTTAATGCAGTTTTAACAGTAGAACAGTCAAAGGCTAATTCTCATCGAGGTAAAGGATGGGAAATTTTTACCGATAATGTAATTGCCCATTTGAACAAACAAAATCAACCAATAGTTTTCTTATTGTGGGGAAATAATGCTAAAGAAAAAATAAGGTTATTAGATAATCCTAACCATTTGGTATTAACTAGTGTTCATCCTTCACCACTAAGCGCTCACAGAGGATTTTTGGGTTGTAAACATTTTTCAAAAGCTAATGATTTTTTGATTAAAAATGGTGTTGAACCAATAGATTGGACAATGTAAGATGTTTGAAAATGTACAGCAAGCAATAGATTGGATAATAAAAAGAAGAAAAAGCGAGCATCAATTCTCAGATTTTTATAATTATGTCAAAAGGATAAATAATCCTCAAGATAAACTAAAGTGTATCCATGTTGGTGGAACTAATGGTAAAGGGTCAACAACTAACTATTTAAGAAACATTTTACAGGTTGCTGGTTATAAAGTTGGTAGTTTTACTTCGCCTCACTTAGTTACTCATTTAGATAGAATTAGAATTAATGACGAAAATATTACTGAAGAATATTTTTTAAATAAATGCAACGAAAACTACAAACTGTGGCAACAACTGGATTTGACAATGTTTGAAATTGATATGTTAATTTCTATTGATTACTTTTTAGATAATAAGGTTGATTATGTAGTTTATGAAGTTGGCTTAGGTGGTAGACTTGATGCGACAAATATTATTAAGCCATTGGCTTCAGTTATCACCAACATTGACTTAGAACATACTCAAATATTAGGAAATACAATTGATAAAATTGCCTATGAAAAAGCAGGTATAATTAAAGAAAAAACGACAGTAATTACTTGTGAAAAGAAAAAAGAAGCTTTAATTGTTTTTGAAAAAGTATGTAATGAAAAACAATCAAAGTTAATAAAAACTAAAAAAGTTACAAAACTAATGGAAAATAAGGGGATTAGTTTTAAATATGATAATGATAAATACTTTATTCCAACAGCTGCTAGATATCAGATTAACAATGCAGTTTTAGCTGTTGAAACAATAAAACAACTAAACAAAGAAAATCTTTTAAACATTAAAGAAGAGGATATTAAAAAAGGACTTTTGACTAATTGGGCAGGACGCTTTGAAACAATTAGTGAAAATCCCAAAATAATAATAGATGGTGCTCATAATGTCAGTGGTATAGATGCTTTGATTTCTTCGCTAAATGAAAATGAAGATTATATTTTTGTTTTTACAGCTTTAGCGGACAAAAACTATAAACTGATGTTAAAAAAACTTGTTAGTAAGGGCGAAGTAATTGTTACCGAGTTTGAAAGTAATCGAAAAATGAGAGCTTTAGATTTAGCGCAGGGACAGGATGTTTTAATTTGTCATGATTACTTAATAGCTATTAAACATGCCTTAACAAAAAACAAAACTCTGATTATCACAGGTTCTTTATACTTTGTATCTTTAATCAGAAATTACTTTGTTAAATAGATAAATGTAGTTTATAATGAATATATAAAGATAAATAATTGAGGTTATATAGATAATTAAGAAAGGACGTTATTATGAAAACAGAAATGTTGGCAATGATTTTGGCAGGAGGTAGAGGAACCCGTCTGATGGAACTCACCGAAAAGGCCGCTAAACCAGCAGTTCATTTTGGGGGCAAGTATCGAATAATTGACTTTCCACTAAGTAACTGCGCAAACTCTAAGATTAGATATGTTGGAGTTTTAACTCAATACGAATCAATTGTTTTGAATTCGTATGTTTCTCAAGCATCGTTTTGGGGATTAGATGGTAGAGATAAAGGAACATTCGTTTTAAATCCTCGTGAAAAGGTAAGTGGTTTTAGCCTTTATATGGGCACTGCTGATGCTATTTATCAAAACATCGATTTTATTGATCAATATGAACCTGAATATGTATTGATTTTATCAGGTGACCATATTTATAAAATGGATTATGATCACATGTTAGACTTCCATAAGCAAAACAATGCTGATCTAACAATTGCTGGATTAACAGTTACATTAGAAGAGGCAAGTCGCTTTGGAATTATGAATACTAATAAAGACTATAGTATTTATGAATTTGAAGAAAAACCTCCAGTACCAAAAAACAATTTGGCTAGTATGGGTATTTATATTTTCAATTATGACGTTTTAAGAAAAGCGTTGATTGAAGATGCAATGCAAGATAGTTCTCATGACTTTGGTAAAAACATAATTCCTAATTTATTAAACGAAGGTAAGCGCTTGTTTGCTTATCCTTTTGCTGGTTATTGGAAAGATGTTGGAACTATTGATTCATTGTGGCAAGCACATATGGACTTATTAGCTCAAGGTGATCCATTAAAACTGGATGATGAAAATTGGAAAATATATACCGAAGATATTCCAACTACACCTCAATTTATTGGGCCAAATGCTGATCTAAAAGGAAGTAGTATTAATCAGGGATGTATTGTTGATGGAACAGTCATTAATAGTGTCTTATTTAGAGATGTTGTGGTTGAAAAAGGGGCAGAAATAATTAATTCAGTAATTATGCCAGAATCAGTGGTTGAAAAAGGAGCAAAGATTAAAAATTGCATCGTAGGAGAAAAACAACTTATCCTTGAAAACGAAGTTATAGGTAGTGATGATAGAATAGAATTATTCACTTCAAGGGAGGTAAAGTAAGATGAGAGATATTTTAGGTATTGTTAATTTTGAAAACGAAAAAGTAAGAGTTGAAGGGTTGTCTAATTTTCGTTCAATTCCAGCAATTTCTTTCTTAGGAAGGTATCGTGTTATAGACTTTGTTTTAAGTAATATGGTTAATTCAGGAATTGATCATATTAAAGTATTAGTCAAAGATAAACCTAGATCATTAATAGAGCACATCGGAATTGGATCACACTATAATATCAACTCAAAGAGTGGATCTTTGCAAATTCTTTATACAGACAAAGATATTACAAACAAACTGTATTTTACAGATGTAAACTTATTAAATCAATATTCATCATATATCAAAAACTCTAATCAAGACTATGTTGTTATTGCGCCTAGTTATATGATTTGTCAGATTAACTATCAGGATGTTGTTGAACAACACATTAAAACTGGTGCTGATATAACTTGTGTGTACAAACAAATTAATGATGGACATAAGCGCTTTGTTGGCTGTGAAGAGTTTGACATTGTCAACAATAGAATAAAGGTAATAAAAGTTAGCCACGGTTCAACAAGTGTCAAGAACATTTCTTTAGAAACATATGTTATGCATAAAGATTTCTTGTTAGATTTAATTGATGAAGCCTCTCATCAATCTGCAGCCTATTCATTAACATCTTTCTTATCAAACAACGACAACATTAGCTTCATTAACATGCAAGGCTACAAGTATGAGGGATACTTAGCTTGCATCAATTCATTAGAAGAGTATTATCAAACTAACATTGATTTAATCAATTATGAAAAAGCTAAAGAATTGTTTAGCCGTGATTGGCCAGTTTATACTAAGACTAACGATTCTCCTCCAGCTCACTACACTTCAAAAGCAGAAGTAAAAAATTGTATGGTCGCAAATGGTTGTGTAGTACAAGGAAAAATTGAAAATTGTATCTTAGGAAGGGCAGTTAAAATCAAAAAAGGAGCAGTAGTTAAAAACTCAGTGGTTTTGCCTAACGCAATTATTGGTGAAGGAGCAGTTGTTGAAAATGCGGTAATTGATAAAGGAGCGAAAATTATTGTAAATAAAGAAATCATTGGTGATGAAAAACAAATTGCCTATGTTAGAAGAGGAGATACAATATAATTATGAAAGGGTTATTATTTGCAGCTAGTGAAGGATTGCCTTTCATTAAATCTGGTGGATTGGCTGATGTAATTGGCTCACTTCCGCAATGTATTAATGATCATGAGTTTAGGGTTGCGGTAGTAATGCCTTTATACAAAAAAATAATGGATAATTTCGAACTTGAAGAAGTTGACAGTTTCCATGTTCAATCTGGATTAATTGATAAAGAGGCAGTACTTTATCACACAAATTTAAATGATATTGATTACTACTTTATTAGGCAAGATGATTATTTCAATCGTGATGGAATGTATGGTTTTGCTGATGATGGTGAAAGATTTGCTTTTTACAATAAGGCAGTTTTGGAAATGCTTCCATTTTTGCCTTTTGAAGTTAATATTATCCACAGTCATGACTGGCATACGGGAATGATTCCAATTTTATGCAAACAAGAATATCGTGATAAAAAATATCATAAGATTAAACATGTTTACACAATTCATAATTTAGCATTTCAAGGAAACTTTCCAAAAGAAATGACAAGATATTTCAATTTAGATTACAAGTTCTACCAATATGGTGATATCAAGTTTGACGATGGAATAAGTTTTATGAAAGCAGCAGTTACTTATGCTGATAAAGTTACGACTGTTAGTGAAAGCTATGCTCAAGAAATATTAACAGATGAATTTGGCGAAAGAATGCAAAGTGTTTTAAATAGTCGTAAGGCAGACCTAGTGGGTATTGTTAATGGTATTGATACGGAAATTTGGAATCCTGAAACAGATAAATATATTCCATATAATTACAGCGTAAATGCCTTAGCTAACAAGAAAAAGTGTAAAAATGCTTTACAGAATCGTTTAGGTTTAAGAGTGGCAGATGATGTCTTGCTAGTTGGAATGGTTTCAAGACTTACCTGGCAAAAAGGTGCGGCATTATTAATTGAAAAAATGCACCAAATTATGGGACAAGATATTCAACTGGTAATTTTGGGTACTGGTGACAACTACATTGAAAACCAGCTCAAAAAGATTGAATACGACTATCCACATAGAGCGGTATTCTATTGTGGTTATTCTGAAGAATTAGCTCATGAAGTATATGCTGGGGTAGATTTATTTTTAATGCCATCACTATTTGAGCCATGTGGAATTTCTCAACTTATTTCAATGAGATATGGGACCTTACCACTGGTAAGAGAAACTGGGGGATTAAAAGATACTGTTGAACCATATAATGAATATGATCAAACAGGAACAGGGTTCTCATTTAAATACTTTAGTGGTGATGAGTTAATGTACATCTTAAAATATGCAATTCATGTTTACTACTACAAACAAAAAGATTGGAAGAAGTTAATGAGAAATGCAATGAAGAAAGATGTAAGTTGGCAATTATCAGCCAAGAAATACGAAAAGTTATACAAGTCATTATTTTAGTTTATAAAAGATGATAAAAAAGAAAGATGGATTTTTAAAAATCCATCTTTCTTATGGTTAACTTATTGATAAAAGTGCAACAACTTCTAATTTGATAACTCTTTATATAATCTTAGAATGTCATTTAAAATGTGTGTATGAATGAAATCGTTATTATAAACAAGATTAGTTTCTCGAATCATTGATAGGTTTTCAATCGGTAAAGCAGTAAGTCTGTTTTTTCTAACATCATTTTCACAGCTGCTTTTCGGCAAGATTGAAACACCAATATCTTTTCTTACTAAGTCTTTAATGGTTGAGATATTGTCTACTTCTAAAACGATATTAAAATAATCAATAGACTCATTAATGCTTCTAAGAGTTGAATCAAATAACTTTCTAGTAGCACTGGTTGGTAAACGCATAATCATCTTTTCTTTTTTTAAGTCATTTATTGTTACCATTGATTGTTTGGCTAATCTATTATCGTTTGAAAGAATACATAATAGGTAGTCTGTATCCAACATTAGAAATCTAAGATTGGGTTTGTTAAGTTTTTCTTCAACTATTATCAAATCTAACTCATAATTTTCTAACATTCTATAAAGATTTTTTATTACATCAGTAATAATTGTTATAGAAATGGAATCATTCATACTACTATATTTGCCTAAAGTTTCCGCAATAAGGTTATTTTCTGCTGTATGGGTGACACCAATTTTAATTTTAGTAGGTTTATTGTCGCTGGCTAAAAGTTCATCGAGCAATTTAAAGTATAAAGCATTCATTCTTTTGCCATAATTAATCACTATTTTTCCTTGTTCAGTGGGTTTTACTTCGTTTTTGCTGCGAATAAATAGTTTACAGTTAAACTGTTCTTCTAACTGTTTGATGTGAGTTGAAACAGCTGGTTGAGTAATTCTTAGTCTATTTGAGGCTTTGGTGAAGTTGCCTTCTTCGGATAACACAAGAAGGGTTTCTAATTTTGGATCTAACATATTAATTCTCCTATAAAATATATTTATATATATATTAAATAATATAATTTGATTTTATGCAAGTTACTATGTAGAATTGGTTTACGTCATTTTAGGAGAGATACAGTGATTGTCAATTTATTACACTTTTTAAAAGATAGTTTGTTAGTGCAAGTGCCAGAAAATACTAGGATTGTTATGTATTTAGCAATCATGCTTTTGTCTGGGTTTGGATTAACTAGAATAACTAAATTAATGCATCTGCCTAATGTAACAGCTTATATTGTTTCTGGAGTATTAATTGGACCACATGGTTTAAATTTGATTTCTAAAGAGTTTATAGAAGCAACTTCTTTTTTGTCTGATATTGCTTTATCGTTGATTGCTTTTAGCGCTGGTCAGTTTTTTAAAATGAAAAGATTAAAAAGAGGAATCATTCCTTCTACAATTATTGCTTTATCAGAAACATTGTTGTGTAGTTTATTAATGTTTTTTGTTTTTTATGTAATTTTAAAAGTTAACTTGCCTTTTTCTTTAATATTATCTTCAATTGCAGGAACAACAGCTCCAACTAGTACAATTATGACAATTAGACAAAAAAAGGCTAAGGGTAATTTTGTCTATACCTTAATTCAAGTAATTGCGATGGATGATTTAATTAGTTTGTTGAGTTTTTCAGTTAGTTTATCAGTCGCGATAGGATTAATGCATGAACAATTTATTTTAAAGGATGTCTTTGTACCAGTGTTTTATAACATAATTATTATTGTTGCAGGCGCACTTGCGGGGTTATTATTAAAGTTTTTACTTCCAGATTCTCGCAGTGAAGATAATAGATTAATTATAGCTTTGGCTATACTATTGGGGTTTAGTGGTATTTGTGCTATATATGATGTTTCACCATTACTTGGTTGTATGTCGATGGGAATGGTATACATTAATATTTCTAATGATGAAAAATTGTTTGAGCAAGTCAATATTTTCAGTCCATCTATACTGATGTTGTTCTTTGTTAGAAGTGGCATCAATTTTAATATGGATGGTTTATTTAACAGCTCTCTTGCCATTGATTCCATACCATTAATAATACTAATAATAGTCTATTTTACAGTTAGATTTATTGGTAAATATATTGGCGCCTTTATTGGATGTAAGATTACTGACAAAGATGAATTAACAACTCAAAATTTAGGTTTAGCTTTATATCCTCAAGCTGGAGTGGCAATCGCTTTAGCAGCGATGGCTTCAAGATCTCTTAAAGGAAACTTAGGTTTATCTTTAGAAACAGTAGTTGTTGCTGCATCAATTTTGTATGAATTTATTGGACCAGCAATGGCCAAATCGGCTTTAAAAAGAGCAAAGACATATTAGAACTTTTCAGAATATTTCCTTTCTTTTATTTAAAATAGTTATCAAGTAAGATAACTATTTTATTTTTTTAATTAACAAACGATTTAATGTATAATTAAGGTAATGAAAAAGGGGGTCTATATGAGATCAGTTGGTTTTACAAAGAATAACGAAGAAATTTTTGAGTATATCATTGAAGATAAAGACTTACAAGTAACGGTATTAAATTATGGAGCTACAATAACAAAAATAATCTATAGGGGTATTGATGTAGCTTTAGGTTACGAAAACATTGATGATTATTTTGATAATGGAGCAGCTTTTGGTATGACTGTTATGCCAAACTGTAATAGGATTAAAGATGCTGAGGTAACTGTAGACAACAAGAGATATAAATTAGAAGTAAATGATAGAACTAACAATTTACACTCTCATACAACTAATAGTTGTCAAAAAAGAATTTATGATGTAGAAAAAGTAGCAAATAATAAATTAGTTTGTAAAGTTAAATTAGCTCATTTAGAAGATAATTTCCCAGGAAATAGAGATTATGAAATTATTTATACTATAAAAAATAATGGATTACATCAATCTTTTAGTTGTGTTTCCGATACAAAAACAATATTTAATCCAACTCAACATACTTACTTTAATTTGGATGGTCATAATCAGGGAAACATTTTAAATCATCAATTAAAAATAAATGCTGGTTTTTATACTCCAACTGATAAAGAACTAATTCCAACAGGAGAAATATTAGCAGTAGATAATACACCTGTTGATTTTAGAGGATTCAAGGCTATTGGAAAAGATATTAGGGAAAATTTTCAACCACTTGTTTATGGTAAAGGCTATGATTTGAATTTTGTTATAAAAAATTATGATGGAAAATTACAAGAAGTTGCTTATTTAAAAAATGAAAATATATTATTAACAGTTGAAAGCGATCAACCAGGCTTACAGATTTATACTGGCAATTATTTAGATGGGCAATTGGGAAAGGGAAATTACATTTATAAAGAAAATAGTGGAGTAGCAATGGAAACTCAACTATTCCCAGACAATAATCATAACAGTCATTTCTTTAGCAGTATAATAAATGCTGGTGAAAAGAAAACTTATAATGTAATTTACAGGTTTAAATAAATGAAAAAAATATTTATTATTTTAACAAAATCACCAACTTTATTATCTAGGTCAATAGGTTGGATTACTAAGGATGAGTACACTCATTCTTCAATTAGTTTTAATAGTACTATTCAACCAATGTATTCAGCGGGAAGAAAGTACGCTTTTAGTATGTTTCCTGCTAGTTTAAAAGTAGAACCATTAGATAAAAGTTTTTATAAATATTTTAACAAATCTAAAATGGGAATCTATTATATAGAGGTGAGTGATCAGGCTTACTACAAAACAAAAGAATATGTAGAAACAATGGTAGCTAAAAGATTGCCTTTTAATGCTATTGGCCTTTTATTGTGCAAGACAAAAATTGACTATCCTAGAAAAGGTCGTTTTTTCTGTTCGGAGTTTGTTTCAACAGCTTTACAGCAAAGTGGGGAAATAGAAATTATAAAAAAACCGAACTTATTTAGACCAGAGGATTTTCTCAAAATCAAGGGTATAAAGTTTGTTTATAAAGGAATAATTAAAGATGCTGTTGGTAGAGATTTTAAAGATTTACTGCCAAAAGAAGAAGATAACCAATAAGGTTATTAGATTGAATAATTTGTAGGAAAGAAATTGTTCATAAAGAAACAAATGTATAGTAAAGTAAAAATAAGTTATAATTAAAGAGGGCGAATGTTTATGAAAAGATTAATTAAATTACTTACAGCTATATTAATCTGTGTAGCTATCATTAATGTGAAAGAAGTAAATGCTTTAGAAGCATTTGATATTGATTTTCATAATGTTGATATTGTAGTTAATGAAGATGGTTCACTTTTAATTACTGAGACAATGAGGGTTCATTTCAATAAAAATCGTCATGGAATTTATGTAAATCTTACTGATGAGTATTATATGGATTGGGAAGTAAATGGACAAATATTAAAAAAATACTATCGTTTTCCAATTAGCAAAGTAAAAGTTTTATCTTCTCATAAATATAATGTTAATTATTATAGTGGCGACTATCAAATAAAAATAGGTGATCCAGACCGTTATGCCAATGCTTATGAAACATATAAATGGCAATATGTAATTCATACAACTGATTTGGATTTAGATGGCCAAGATATGTTATTTATGAACATTATCACCAGTGGATGGGATACCTATACTCATAGTTGTGAGTTTACAATTCAATTTCCTGCTTCTTTTGATAATAAAGATATTTTTGTAGCTTCACCAGAGGGGATGTTAAATAATGTTGGTACTTTGGGTGAGTTAACGATTGAAAGAGTCGGCAATAAAATAATAGGAAAATATAATGGTAAAATAGCCCCAGATGAAAGTATAACCATTCAAGTTTTATTAGGACAGGATTATTTTAAGTTTCCAAATCCTAATGAATATGGTTTTATTGCTGCTATAGTGGCTATTATTTCAGGAATAATATATGTTGTTTTATTCTTCATCTTTGGTAAAGATGATCCAATTATGCCTCTGGTAGAATATCATGCTCCAAAAGATGTTACCTCAGCAGAAGTAGGGGTGATTATTGATGAGGAAGTAAATAATTCTGATTTAACTTCTTTAATTTTAGATTGGGGCAGAAGAGGCCTTATTACAATTGAAGAAACCGATGATGATTTAGTTTTGACCATGGTTAATGGTTTGAACGTTGATGCTAAAAGTTTTGAATGTATTCTATTTAATGGGTTGTTTAAAAAGACAAATACAGTAGTTATTAGTACACTGAAAGATTCTTTTTATACAACAATGGATAGAGCAAAAGAATCATTGAGAAACTACTATACTAAAGAAAAAAGAAGACTATCGACCTCTAGTTCGATAGCAATTCAAATAACTTGTTCAATATTTAGTTTTGTCCCTTTCTTAGTTACTTTCTTACTTGTTGAATTGGTGTACAATCGTTCTTTTGCAATGATAGGATTTGGTGTATCTGGCTGTATAGCGATAATTATAGGAAGTTTTTTACTAAACTACCTATATCAAAAAAGATTTGTGTTCAAATGGTGGCATAAACTTTTACTAATTATAGCTATCCTGATTTTAGAGATTAAACCTATGTTATTATTAGCATTTATCTTTAATAAAACTAAAACCAATGCCTATCACTTGATAACTATATCAGTCTTCCAAGCTCTGATTTTGGTTATGACAATGTTGATGCGCAAAAAAACGGAGTATGGTAATGAAATGCTATCGAGAATACTTGGTTTAAGAGAATTTATTATTCATGCAAATCAAGAAAAAATAGAAGACTTAATAGAAAGAAACCCATATTATTTCTATGACATCTTGCCATTTGCTTATGCTCTTGGTTTATCAAATGTTTGGAATGAGCATTTTAGAAATTTAACTTTTGCTCAGTGTGATTGGTATAGTTCCCCTTACTACTATCATGATAGTTATCATATGATGCATTCAATGGATTCGCACTTAAATACAATGCAAAGAACAATGACATCAAGTCCTTCGGATAGTGGTGATGGTGGAGGTTCATCTTCTGGAGGTGGCTTTTCTTCAGGTGGTGGCTTTGGTGGAAGCAGTGGTGGAAGTTGGTAAATTGCAAAGGGATTAGTATAGTCCCTTTTTTCAAGATATGTTATTATATAAAATGAGGTAAGATGTATGAATGAAAAAATTAAAAGTGTATTATTGATTATTTTAGGAAATTTTATATTTTCAATAGCAATAGTATATTTTGTTTTACCATATAACATTTTATCTGGTGGTTGTGCAGGGATAGGAATAATTGTAGAAGAATTATTTGGCATAAGTGCGACAATTGTAATTGATGTTTTAGTTATATCAACCTTTATCGTAGGATATTTTGTTTTAGGAAAGGCTTTTGCCTTAAAGACTTTAATAAGTTCAATTGTCTATCCTATCTTTTTAACTGTTTTAAGTTATTTTCCTTATCACATTGAAGCTGATCCAATGTTAATTGTCATTTATGCTAGTGTACTAACTGGAATAGGACTGGCATTAGTTTTAAGGGAAGATGCTTCAACTGGTGGAACAGATATACCAGCGATAGTCTTACATAAATTTACTGGTTTATCAATACCGATAACATTTTTTATAATTGATGGAATAATTGCTATAGTTGGGACCTTGGTATTCAGTTTACAAGATGTAATGGTTGGATTAATATATGTTTATTTGTATAATTCTATAATTAATAAGATGATGGTTCCAAAAACGGATAGGGCTATTTCGTTATTTATAATTTCTGAAAAGAAAGAGGAAATTAATACCTACATTCATGAAAAGCTCGATAGGGGAACAACTCTTGTTCCGATAAAGGGCGGGTATACTGATGAAGAAAAAGAAGCCATCATGACAGTGGTCTCAAAACCACAATATCATCAATTAGAAAAAGTAATTGAAAAAATAGATAAATTTGCCTTTGTAATTGTCTCAGATGCCAAAGAGATCAAGGGAGAAGGCTTCACCTATGAAATAAGAGTATAATTTGATATAATTATTTAATGATATTAATAGTTTAATTTAGGAGAGTATGTATGATTATCTTAGAGAATGTTTCAAAGATTTATAAAAATGGGACAAAGGCCTTAAATGACTTTTCTTTAGAAATACAAGATGGAGAGTTTGTTTATATAATTGGAGAAACAGGTTCAGGGAAAAGCACCCTTATTAAATTATTGAATGGTGAAGAAATTCCAACAAAAGGAAGGGTTATGGTTGATGGAACAAATGTAGGGCGTTTACGTTTTGGGAAAGTGCCTTTATATCGACGTAAAATCGGAGTAGTTTTCCAAGATTATCAACTGTTAAAAAAGAAGACTGTCTATGACAATATTGCCTTTGCTTTAGAAGTTATTAATAAATCAAAAGAGGAAGTACGCAATAGAGTAAAAGAAGTTTTAGAAATTATTGATTTAGCCAATGAGTTTAACAGTTATCCAACTCAACTTTCAGGTGGTCAACAACAAAGAGTAGTTATTGGCAGAGCTATTTCCAATAATCCACGTATTTTGATTTGTGATGAACCTACTGGAAACTTAGATCCAAGGCATTCAAAAGAAATTATTGAATTATTAGAAAAAATAAATAAGTCAGGAACAACAGTTATTGTTGTAACTCATGACGATGTTTTAGTTAATACATATAAAAAGAGAACAATTCTTTTAGATAATGGCAGTATTATTTCAGATAATCCTGAAGGAGGCTATATTCATGTTTAGAAGAATAGGTCGTGCTTTCAAAGAAGCTTGGTGGGGTATAAGGCAACATTTTGCGATGGTATCTTCTACAGCAGTAACTATTACTATTACATTAGTACTATTGAGTGTTTTAAGTTTGTTAATTGCTAATATTAACCAAATTACTTATGATGTAGAAGAAGAAATTCAAGTTTTTGTAAAAATAGATGATGATGTTGAAGAAAAAGACATCGATGCTCTTAAAACAAGAGTAGGAAGAATTGCTGGCGTTTCTGATGTTGTTTATTCAGATGCTGATTCTGAACTTACTTATTTTATTGAGCAATATGGTGAAGCAGGAAAGATTTTTGAGATTTATCGTAATGACAACCCATTATCTAGAGCTTTTATTATTTCTGTAGCTACAGGATATTCAATTTCTGAAGTTTCAAGACAAATTGAAGTCATTGACGGAATTTCAGAAGTAAACTTTGGTGGAGCTACAATTGAAGACTTCATCAACTTATTAAACGGAACTAGAAAAGTGGGCTTAATATTTACTGCTTCTTTGGCGGTACTAGCAATCTACTTGATTTATAACACTATTAAAATTACAATACATTCAAGAAGAGAAGAAATAGGAATTATGAGACTTGTGGGAGCAACAAATAGTTACATTAGAGTTCCACTTGTTCTAGAAGGAATCTTTATTGGTATTATAGGTTCAGTTTTTCCTTGTTTGCTGACCGTTTTTGGTTATAAATATATTTATGATGTTATGGACGGACAATTGGTTTCAGGTATATTAAAACTAATCGATGTATTCCCATTTACTTTGTATGTTAGCGGATTTGTTTTGACAGTAGGAGTTCTTGTTGGTCTGATTGGATCTTGGCTGTCAGCTTCTCGCTCATTGAGGTGGAAACGATGAAAATATTTAAGAAGTTTTTTAAATTATTATTAGTTACTTTATGCATACTGATTTCTTTCAGTACTTTTCAAGTTGAAAAAAGTGTTTTAGCTGAGGATGATGATTTCGAAGATAGATATGAATATTATTGTGAGTTATGTTCAACTCAAACACAGTTGACGGAAGAAGAAAAACAAATTTGTATTCGTTTTAGAAATTATGAGCAAAAGAAACTAGATGAATTGAAAGATTTGTTAGATGAAACAGCTGATAATTTAAACAGTTTAAAAGCTAATATTCTTGCTGAGGGTAGAAAAGTTCAACTACTTACCAATAAAATTGCCTCATTAGAAAAAGAAATAAAAGCGATACAAAATTCAATAGAAATTATAGAAACGAATATTGAAGAGCTAAATATTAAAATTGAAGAAAGAAAAATAAAAATTGAAAACTTAAACAATCAAATTAAAGATAGAATGGCTGCAGCGCAATCTAATGTTAGAACCAATTCTTATATTAAGTTTATTATGGGGGCTGATAGTTTTATTGATTTATTAAGAAGAATAAGTGCAGTAGCTGAAATTAGCAACTATGATATGCTTAAAATTGATGAGATGCAAAAAGAAAAAGAATTATTAGAAGAAGATGTTGCAGAACTAGAAACACAAAAATCTAATCTATTTGTTCAACAGACGACTTTAGAAACTCAAAAAAGCGGTTTAGAAAGGTTAAAAGCTACAACAATAGAATTGATAGAGGAATATGAAAAAAAGGAAGCTGAATTTATTGAGCAGATGGATGCTTTAGAAGAAGACCGTGGTGAACTTGAAGATAGAATTGATGCAATTAATGCAGCAATTAACGATTTGTATCCTTCTGAAGGCTTTGCTCCGTTTTTTAAAAATACTTGTTTTAGAATTTCTGCTGGCTGTTACTACTATTCTAGTGGTGGATTCCATGCTGCAATTGATACTGCAATACGCATTGGAACAAACTTATATCCAGTATCTAATGGAATAGTCATTGATGCTAGAGGAGGTTGTCCTTATAATGGTGGCTATGTTGGTAATAGATGTAACTATGGTCGTGGTAACTATGTTTTCTATTTAGCATTAATTGGCAATGAATATTACTTTATTCAATGTGACCATTTGAAAGATATATATGTTGTGAAAGAACAATTATTATATCAAGGCAAGACTTTAATAGGAACAACAGGAAATAGTGGCAGTTCTTCAGGGCCACATCTGCATTTTGCGATTACTTTCTTAGGAACTACATCTACAACAACTGTTAAAAAAATATTAAGAGATTACATACGTTACGGAAACACTTTCGGATTATCATACCATATTAGAAACGCATGTGTTAATAAAGGATGGAAAGCTCCGTGTTTTGTAAATCCAACTGATATCTATGGATATCATTATGGCAAACGTTATTGTGTAGATTAAGGTGCATCTTGTGGCACCTTTTTTATTGTGCTAGAATATTAAAAGGTGATTTATATGAGAAATTTTTTAAAAGGTTTATTTAAAGTATTATTGGTTGTTCTGCTATGTGCTGTAACATTTGTTGGTGGACTAGTTGTAGGAAGTTATAATGGTGGAACAACATTAGATAGAAAGTTTAAAACTTTACAAACAGTACATGAAATATTATTAAACGATTTTTATTTTGGCCAAAGTACAGATGAATATAGTCAAAAACTAGTGGATGATGCAATTTATGGAATGGTTAAAGCCCAAGGAGATATTCACAGTGAGTATATGAGTGCTAGTGAATTAGCTAAATTTACTGGATCACTAGAATCATCTTTTGTTGGAATTGGTGTTACTTATACAGTTGTTGACAATCAAATTTTAGTAGTTAATGTTATAAGATCTTCACCTGCTGAAGCAAGCGGGGTATTAGCGGGAGATATTATTGTTGCTGTTGATGGAGAAAGTGTAGAGTCAATAGGTGTAGATAATATTGCTGATCGAATTAAAGGTAAAGTTGGTACTGAAGTAGTAGTAACGGTTTTAAGAGGAATAGAAAACATTGATATTTCAATTATTAGAAACACTATTTCAAATACAGTATTCTCAGAAGTTATTGATGGAATCGGGGTTATTACCTTAACATCTTTCTCTGATGGAACTGGCAAAGAGTTTAAAAATCATCTTGATTATTTAAAAGAAAACAATGTAACAAAACTCATTATTGATTTAAGAGATAATGGTGGTGGTTATGCCTCAACTTTAAATACAATTTCTTCTTATTTTCTAGATAAAGGCGATATCGTTATGAGAGAGTATGATCGAGAAGGTAATGAGATTTTGGATGTAGCAAAAGGTGGCGACAAATATTATTACGATAAGATTATTCTTCTAGCAAATGGTTACTCAGCAAGTAGTTCAGAAGTGTTTATCTTAGCGATGAAAGAAAACTGCAATGCGATTATTGTTGGTGAAAAAACATATGGCAAAGGTGTTGCGCAAGTTACCAAAATGTTAATGGATGGCAGCGCTATTAAGTATACCGATTTAATTTGGAAGAGTGGTAATGGTGTTTATATTGGAGGAACAGGTATTGCTCCTGATTATGAAGTTAAATTACATGATGTTCTCTATATGAATTATCTAAATATTGATGAGGGTGCATTTTATCATTACGATACTGTTTCTGATAAAGTAGCTCAAATGCAATTAATGTTGGATTTTTTAGGCTATGGTGTTGACAGAGTAGATGGCTATTTTTCACAGATGACTAAAGAAGCATTAGTTTCTTTCCAAAAAGACAGAAAACTTGAAGTTAGTGGTGTTTTAGATGAAGCAAGTGCCAGTGCTTTAAATAGTGCGGTTGCTAGAAGTTGGCAACTGGAAACTGAAAAATATGATACACAGATGAATTTTGCTTTAGATTTAATTAAACAATAAAATAAGGGTTCAGTAAAAACTGAACCTTTTAATTTGTTAATGAATAATTATTACAGCTAGAGATAGTGTATAATATGCATATGGGAAAATTTCAATTAGTAAGCAATTATACTCCAAAAGGAGATCAGCCTAAAGCAATAGAACAACTGGTTTTAGGATTGAAAGAGAATAAAAAATATCAGGTTCTATTGGGAGCAACAGGAACTGGTAAGACTTTTACTGTGGCTAATGTTATTGCCCAAATCAATAAGCCAACATTGGTGTTTGCTCACAATAAGACTTTGGCAGGTCAGTTATATTCGGAATTAAAAGAGCTTTTCCCTCATAATCATGTGGAGTACTTTGTTTCTAACTTCGATTATTATCAGCCAGAAGCTTATTTGCCAAAGACAGATACCTACATTGAGAAAAACTCGATGATTAATGAAGAGTTAGATATGCTACGTTTAGCTGCTTATAATGCTGTATTAGAACATAGAGATACGATAATAGTAGCTTCTGTAGCTTGTATTTATGCTGCAAGTGACCCAAAACAATATAAGGATTTGTTTTTTACTATTAAAACTAATCAAAAAATAACCAGAAAAGAACTGTTAATGATGTTAGTAGATAGACAATATAATCGCAATGACATTGAACAAAAAAGGGGAACCTTTAGAGTTAGAGGAGATGTCATTGATGTAAGTTTAGGTCATACTGACAACTATTTTTTAAGAATTGAGTTGTTTGATGATGAAATAGATCGAATCAGTGAAATAGATACAATTACTAATAAGACCTTGGAAAATTATACAGTTTACAATATTTTCCCAGCTACTGGTTATGCTAAAAGCAAAGAAGATATTATAAAGGCTTGCGAAAATATTGAAATTGAATTAAAAGACAGATTAGATTATTTTGAAAAAGAAGGTAAGCTATTAGAAAAACAAAGACTGGAACAAAGATGCACCTATGATTTAGAAGCACTAAGAGAATTTGGAGTTTGTCCTGGAATAGAAAACTATTCACGTCATTTAGAATTTAGAGCGCCAGGTTCAAAGCCTTGGACATTATTTGATTATTTTGGTGAAGATTTTTTAATGATTGTTGATGAATCACATGTTTCACTTCCTCAAGTAAGAGGAATGTATAATGGCGATAGAAGCAGAAAGGAAACATTAGTAAATTTTGGTTTTCGACTTCCAAGTGCTTTAGATAACCGTCCATTAAAATTCAAAGAATTTGAAAAGGCTATAAAGCAAGTTATCTGTGTCAGTGCTACTCCAGGAGATTATGAACTTGATAAAGTTAATGGGCAGGTAGTTGAACAGATTATTCGTCCAACAGGTTTGTTAGATCCAGAAGTTGAAGTTCGTCCTTCCAAAGGTCAAATAGATGATTTATCTTATGAAATTGATTTAAGAATAGAAAAAGAAGAAAGAGTATTAGTTACTACCTTAACGGTAAAGATGGCTGAAGAATTAACTAAATACTTACAAAATAGAATGTATAAAGTAGCATATTTGCATCATGAAACCAAAACATTAGAAAGAATAGAAATTATTCGTGATTTAAGAAAAGGAAAATATGATGTATTAGTGGGTATAAATTTGTTAAGAGAAGGTTTAGATATTCCAGAAGTTTCTTTGGTTGCGATTATTGACGCTGATAAGGAAGGTTTTTTACGAAGTGAGAGAAGCTTGATTCAAACTATTGGTCGAGCAGCTAGAAATAGCAACGGAAAGGTCATCATGTATGGGGATAACATAACAGGTTCAATGTCTAGAGCTATTAAAGAAACAAATCGTCGCAGAAAAATTCAGCAAGAGTTTAATGAAGAAAATGGTATTATTCCAACTACGATTAAAAAAGAAATTAGAGAAGCAATACGTTCAAAAGAAACGCATGAAATGGCTGTTAAATATCTTAATAAAAAAATTAAAAAACAATCTAAAGCTGAAGTTGAACAATTAATAACTAGATTAGATAAAGAGATGAGAGAAGCTGCTAGAATCTTAGATTTTGAAAGAGCAGCCCAGTTGAGAGATATGATTTTAGAAATCAAAGGAGAATTAAGGTGAAAAAGCTAATATTGGCGAGTAAATCGCCTAGAAGAAAAGAACTATTAGAATTATTAGGTTTTGATTTTGAAGTTGTATCTTCAGATGTAAATGAATCAGCATCTGATAATTTATCACCTGAAGAATTGGTAAAAACCTTAGCTTATCAAAAGGCCTTAGCTGTCTATAAAACTCATCCTGATGATTTAATTTTAGGTAGTGATACGATTGTAGTTGTTGATAATGAAATTTTAGGAAAACCAAAAAATCAACAAGAAGCCAAAGAAATGATTTTAAAAATGAAAAATAGAGAACATCAGGTTATTACAGGTGTTGCTTTATTGTCAAAAGAAGAAAATGTTATTTTTTCCAATACTTCAATTGTTCATTTCAATGATATTGAAGAAGAAGAAATAGATAAGTATGTTACAACTTCTGAACCATATGATAAAGCTGGAGGATATGCAATTCAAGGTTGGGCAGCAAGGTATATTTCTGCCATTGAAGGTAATTACTATACGATAATGGGGCTGCCTCTTGATAAAGTCTTTGCAAGTGTAAATAAAATGCTATAATTACTTTACAGGAGTAAAGTATGAGTAAAGAAACGGGTGTTTCGTTAACAGAAGGAAACATTTTTAAGCAGTTATTAAAATTTGTTTGGCCAATATTACTAGCTAATGTTTTTGAACAAATTTATAATTTAACAAACGCTATGATTGTTGGAAACTATGTTTCTAAAGAAGCATTAAGTGCTGTTAGTGCTTCTAGTACCATAGCTAATGTATATAATTATCTTTTCTATGGCTTAGGACTGGGTTCGGGCATTGTTATTGCGACTTATTATGGAGCAAAAAGAAAAGATAAAATCAAAGAGTCTATTGAAACAAGTTTAATAATAGCGGTTATAGGCGGAATATTATTAACGATAATTTCTCAACTGTTAATTCCGTTTTTAATGGATGTCAGCAATATTAAACCTGAACTTTATAATTTGACCTATGATTATTTAAGTGTTTATGTTTTGGGAACTGCAGCAGTTTTGACATATAAAATGTGTTTCTTTATTTTAAGAAGCATTGGCGATTCTAAAACGCCATTAAAATATTTAGTACTTTCGTGTTTAATTAATTTAGTACTAGGCATTATTTTTGTAAGATTTTTAAATTTAAGTGTTATTGGAACAGCGTTAGCAACGATAATTTCTCAATTTATAGCTGACATTTTATGTTTGAGGAAACTTCTTTCTTTAAAAGAAGTTCAATTTGATATCAAAAATATTAGCTTTAGCTGGCGAATATTCTGGAAGATTTGTGGTTTAGGAATACCAGCTGGAATTCAAAACATGCTTATTGCGGTAAGTACGATGATGGTTCAATCGTATGTAAATTTACTTCCTAACGAATATATTGCTGGAATAGGAGTATCTGATAGAGTTTCAGTATTTGCTCATATTCCGATGGGAGCTATTTCAACAGTTACAGTTAACATGGTTTCTCAAAATATGGGGGCCAAATTATATGAACGAGCTCAACGAGTTATTAAAAATAGTATCAAAATCTATAATATAATAACTTTAATTACAAGCACGACACTATTTATAACAGCGCCTTTCTGGGTCAGTTTGTTCAATAAAGATCCTCTTATCATCTCAACTGGAGCTACAGCAATAAGAATAACGGTTTATAGTTATATTCCTCTTGGCTGGTCACATGTCTATCATGGAGCTATAAGAGGAGCGGGCAATGTCAGAGAACCAATGATGATAGCGATATTTGCTCAATGTATCTGCAGATACTTATTTGTTTATTTTGGGTTAAAATTACTTCCAGGAAATATTTATGTTATCTATATGTCCTCAGCATTTGGATTTACTTTAGCTGGAATAATTGCCAGTTTATATTTCCATAATAGTAGCTGGACAAAAGAAAAAAGATTAAGAGTTTAAAAACTATCAAAAAAAGATAGTTTTTATTTGACAAGAGCTAAAAAGATGATATAATCAAATTAACAATTGAACAATTGTTCAAATGAGAAGAGGTACTATTATGAAAAAAAGTTATAAAATTGAAGTAGATTGTGCAGCATGTGCAATAAAAATGGAAGATGCTACAAAAAAGACTTGTGGAGTAAAAGATGCTACCGTAAATTACATGACCCAAAAATTAATTGTTGATTTTGAAGATGGTGCTAAAAAAGAAGAAGTTATGAAGGAAGTCTTAAATAATTGCAAGAAAGTTGATAGAGATTGTGAGATTTTCTTATAAATGAATAAAAAACAGAAGAGAATGCTGATAAGAATCATCTTGTCAGCCATTTTATTAATTATATTTAATATGCTTCAAATTGAAGGGATGTTAGGATTTGTACTTAATCTAGTTCCTTATTTTATCATTGGTTATGATGTCCTTATTGGGGCTTTTAAGGGGATAGTTGACAAACAACCTTTTGATGAAAACTTTTTAATGGCCATTGCTACAGTGGGAGCAATATTTTTAAAAGACTTTAATGAGGCTATTGCTGTCATGCTCTTTTATCAAATTGGTGAACTTTTTCAAAGTTATGCTATTGGAAAAAGTAGAAAAAGCATTACTGCTTTAATGGATATTAGACCAGATTATGCCAATATTGAAGAAGATGGGAAATTTGTAATAGTTGATCCTTATGAGGTTGAAATAGGTACAGTTATAACTATTTTGCCAGGAGAAAAAGTTCCAATTGATGGGGTAATTGTAGAAGGCCAATCAGTGCTAGATGTGGTTGCTTTAACTGGTGAATCAATGCCCAAAGAGGTAGGAATTAACGATGAAATCTTATCAGGGAGTGTTAATATTTCTGGTTTAATAAAAGTTCAAACAACAAAAGAATTTGATGAATCTACAGCTAGTAAGATTTTGGATTTGGTAGAGAATGCCAGTAATTTAAAAAGTAAGAGCGAAGACTTTATCAGCAAGTTTGCTAGAATTTACACTCCAATAGTTGTTTATAGTGCCTTAGCTTTAGCAGTGATTGTTCCACTTATTAATTATTTAACTAGCAGTCCAGTTGATTTATCAAAATGGGTTTATAGAGCTTTAACATTTTTGGTTATCTCTTGTCCTTGCGCTCTGGTTATTTCCATACCTCTTAGTTTTTTTGCTGGAATTGGAGCAGCTAGTAGTCAGGGGATTTTGATTAAGGGATCAAACTATTTGGAAACTTTAGCTAATATAAAATTATTGATGCTGGATAAAACAGGAACGCTTACCAAAGGAGTATTTGCGGTTAATGCTATTCATCATAGTGAAGATGATGATTATATTATTAAATTAGCTGCTTATGGTGAGTATTATTCAAATCATCCAATTGCTAAATGTATTGTTAAAGAATATGGTAAAGAAATTGATGAAACAAGAATTAGTGATGTTAAAGAAATTGCTGGTAAGGGAATAGTTTGTAATTATCAGGGTAAACAATTAGCTGTTGGAAACGATAAACTAATGAGCCAATTGGAAATTGACTATGAAAGTTGTGAAAGTATCGGAACTATTGTTCATGTCAGTTTAGAAGATGAATATTTAGGGCATTTAGTAATTAATGATGTAATTAAAGAAAATACTGAAGAAGCTATTGAAAAACTTAAAGAAATCGGTGTTAAAGACATCTATATGCTAACTGGCGATAATGAAAAAGTAGCTAAAGATGTGGCTGAAAAAGTAAAAATTGAAAACATCCATTATCAACTATTGCCTAATGATAAATTAGAGATTGTTAAAAAGATTATTGAAGAAAAACCTGAAAACCAAAAATTAGCTTTTGTTGGAGATGGAATAAATGATGCTCCAGCTTTATCGATTTCAGATATTGGTATTGCTATGGGTGCATTAGGCAGTGATGCTGCTATTGAAGCAGCCGATGTAGTTTTAATGGATGATGATTTGTTAAAATTAGTAAAAGCAATAAAACTTAGCAAAAAAACTTTAGGAATTGTTTATCAAAATATAATATTTGCTATAGTTGTTAAAGTAGGAAGTTTAATATTAGGCGCTTTAGGTTTTGCAGATATGTGGTTAGCAATATTTGCTGATGTTGGAGTAATGGTTATCGCGGTATTAAATGCGATGAGAATATTGTTCTTTAAAAATATGTAAAAAAGGGGTGATAAAATGGCAAACAAAAAAATTGAAGAGAATATGCTTTATGATTTAGCGGATTTATTTAAATTATTTGGCGATTCCACCAGAATTAAAATCTTGTATACACTATATGAGAAAGAACTTTCAGTAAGTGAAATTGCTGAAGAGCTAAAGATGACAATTTCAGCTGTTTCTCACCAACTTAGAGTTTTAAAACAAGGAAAGTTGGTCAAATTTAGAAGAGATGGGAAACAAGTTTACTATTCCTTGGACGATGATCATGTAAAAACTATCATCGCGATGGGAAGAGAACATATTGAAGAATAGCAAGGACTATTCTTTTTTACACCTTATTTACACACTATTACCTTATAATAATAAGAGAATAGGAGTGGATGATTTATGCCTAGTGTTTTAGCCCATTGCTTATGTGGAGATGAAGCTATTAATAAGTGTAGTAGCGAAACTATTAAAAAAATAATTGAGAGAAATGAAGATATTTTTCATTTGGGATGTCAAGGGCCTGATCCTTTTATGTTTTATCATTACTTGCCACACCAAAGTAAAAAAAGGACAAAATTAGTTAGAAGCTCTTCTCAATTAATTCACAAAAACAAGGTTAATGACTTTTTTGCTTCGATGTTAAAGTATGCTAAAAGAAAAAAAGATGAACAGTTATTAGTGTATGTTGCAGGATTTTTAGCTCATAATGCTTTAGACAGTATTGCTCATCCATATATTAATTATCAGACTTCTTCAATTTATAAAAACAATTTAAGATTGCACCAAATATTTGAAAATCAAATTGATCTTGCTATGTTAAAACTTAAGGGACTTGAACCTAAAGATTATAGAGCTGATAAAAAGATTGTAAAAATAAAAGATTCTTCAACAAAGATATCGGAAATGATGGTGCATTGTCTTAAAGAAGTTTTTAATCGTGAACTAACTATTAATGATGTAAGGGATAGTTTTGATGATATGGCTACTATTGAAAAAATATTAACTGATACGACAAATAATAAACGTAAACTTTTTAAACTAATCGAAAAGTTGGCTAAAAAACCAAATGTGGTTGTCAGCATGATGTTGCCATCAGAATATGATGAAAAAATGGATGCGATGAACTATCGTCAGGAAGTTTGGTATGATCCTTGTGATTTGTCACTGTCGAGTGCTGAGACATTTAAAGATTTGTTTGATAAAGCAGCAAAACAGACAACAAATATTTATAATCTTTTAGAAAGTTATATTGAAGATGAAATAGATGAACAACCTATCTTAAAAATTGTTGACAATCGAAACTACGATAGTGGTAGAAATGATGGTTTAGAAATGAAGTATTTCAAGATGGATCTGGGTATAGGAGATTATAAAATTAGATTGATGAAACTAGATGACCTTAAACAAGTTAATGAAATCTATCAAGAAGCTAGAGATTTTATGCGAGAAACTGGAAATCAAGATCAGTGGAAGGACAATCATCCATCTAATGAAATAATAAATAAGGATATTGAGGAAAAGACAGGTTTTGTTGTTGAACTAGATGGAGAAATTGTTGGAGTGTTTGCTTTTATCTTAGGAGAAGATGTTACCTATAAACATATTGAAGGGCAATGGCTTAATAATTTTTCCTATGGAACAATTCATAGGATTGCTTCAAAAAGAAAAGTAAAAGGAGTGCTAAAAGCAGCAGTAAGCTATGCTAGTCGATATACTAATAATATAAGAATTGATACACATAAAGATAACAAGGTTATGCAGCATTTACTGAATCAATTACAGTTTAAAAAATGTGGAATAATCTATTTGTTAGATGGTAATCCTCGTATTGCTTATCAAAAAGAAGTTGGTTAGAAGATTGAAAATAAAGAGTTTTCCAATGACCGTTATGGAAACGCATTTCTAATATTAAAAGAAAGAACATTTATGATATAAAGATTTTATGTTTCTTAATTAATAAAATGTAAACGATTACATTTTTTGTTGCTTTACTAAAAACAATAGTTTATAATAACTAAAGAGTAAGATGAAAAATAATATCTTACATATTTTTTCGAAGGGAGAAAACAATGAAAAAATTATTATTAATTGCTCTTACAGCATGTATGTTATTAGTCTTCACTGGTTGTAATAAACCAAAAGAAGAAGAATATAAGATTACTGTATGGGTAAGTGAATCCGAAGGGGTTAAAGAATTGACAGAACAGCAAATTGCTAGATTCTGTGAAGAAAATGGCGTAAAAATTAACGCTACAGTAGAAGGTATTTCAGAAGCTGATTCAGCTACTATAATGATTACTTCAGTTGAAGATGGCGCAGATCTCTTCAGTTTCTCACAAGACCAATTGGCACGCTTAGTTCAAGCTGGAGCTTTACAGGTTTTAGGTGAGGCAGCAAGTGCAACAGTTACTGAATTAAATGATGAAATTTCAGTAAAAGCTGCTACAGTTAATGGACAATTATATTGTTATCCATTAACAAGTGACAATGGATACTTTATGTATTATGACAAGAGTGTTGTTAAAGAAGAACACTTAGATTCTTTAGAAGATATCATCGCTGATTGTGAAAAGGCAGGTAAAATGTTCTCTTTCCATTTAGATGATAACGCATGGTACACAGCATCATTCTTCTTTGCTACTGGTGCTGTAAGCGAATGGCAAACTGATGAGTCAGGTGCGTTTATTTCAGTTAATGACACATTCAATTCAGAAGCTGGAATTATCGCATTAAAAGGTATGCAGAAGTTACTAAAATCTAAAGTTTACAACTCATCTTCAAATGCTGCTGACTTCTCAGCTGCAATTCCAAGTGCTGTATTAATTTCTGGCACATGGTCAGTAAGTGATGTAAAAGCGGCATTAGGTGATAATTTTGGCGCAACAGATTTACCTTCATTTACAGTTGATGGAAAAACTTATCATTTAGGTTCATTCTCAGGAAACAAGTTAATGGGTGTTAAACCTCAAACTGATGCTAACAAAGCAGCATTGTTACAAAAATTAGCTTTATACCTAACAAATGAAAAATGTCAAGTTGAAAGATTTGAGTTAAAAGGATGGGGTCCATCTAACTTAGCTGCTCAACAATTAGATAGCGTTAAATCTGATGTAGCATTAGCGGCATTAAATGCTCAAAATGCTTACGCAACTCCACAAGGACAAATCCATGGTTCATGGTGGAGCATTGTTAATGTGCTACCAATAAGCGCAAAAACAGCTACTACTGATGGCGAATTACAAGCAGCTTTAGATGCTTACAAACAAGCAATTGATGCACTATTTGCATTAGATACTAGTGGATTAATCTTCGTTGGACAATGGAACAATTGGGACAATACTGATGATGCATTTAGAATGACTAAAGAAAATGAAACATTCACAATCACAGTAACTGTTACTGAAGATTTACCATATTTTGGCGGAAGAATTGTTACTCCAGGTGAGTGGGAAAATGACAAAGGTGTTACAGCTGTAACTGTTGGTACTGAATTAATTAAACCAGCTGACCCAGAAGAAAATAAAGATAATAACATTATCTTCTTAGAACCTGGTACTTATGAAGTAAGTTACAATGCAACTACTGGCGAAATCGCTATCGAAAAGAAATAATTAATAACAATTAATTGTGTACAAAGCAGGTTGGGGTATTGTCTTCCAACCTGCTTGTTTATTATTTTGGGGAGGTTTGTATGAG
>JAAZJL010000001.1 GCA_012800355.1 Erysipelotrichia bacterium
ATTCATGCGTAATTCTACCTTCCTCATAACGCGATAAATACCTCCGTAGACTATAATATTTATCATAATACATACTTGGGACATTTTCCCGTATTAACACTTAAGACATTATCACGTATTAACCACATTAGATGAACTAATTAAGGTCGGATTGTTGCAACAATAGGAATTTGTAGTAAAATAGATATGTTAGTAGGTGATTGAGATTATGTTTAAAAAAGTAATGTTTGAGATAAATGATGAAGAAACTCTAGAACAACCAACTGTGGAAGAACAGGAAGATGTAGAAGAGTCAGTTGTGGAAGAACAACAACAAGTTACAGAAGAAACAGTTTCATTTGATGAAGGTGATACAATTGCTATTGAAAAAGTTGAAAGTGATGAAGAATTGGAGCAAGAAGAAACTGTTGAGGAACCTATAGCTAGTGAAGATGAACTATTTTTGGGTTTGGCTTCTGCAGCTGAAGAAGGTGATACAAAAATCTTTGAAAAAATTGAAAGTGATAATGATTCATCTAAAATAGATACAACCGTTGAAGCAAATACAGAAGAGAATAAAGAAAACATGGCTAATAAGAAAGTTAGAAAACAACCAAGAAAAGTTAGAAGAAAAAAACAAGAAAAGTTAGGATTTAACTGGTTTTTCTGGATTAGTTTAATAGTTATTGCCATTCCTGTTGCTTATTTTATCTCGTTATTAGTTGAAGCTAGTAAGGAAAGTCGCATTCCTATTTTAGGTGATAGAATTAAAAATACAGTTGTTTATGTCATAAACGAAAGTGATGTAGTTTATGTTTCTGAAACGGTGAAACAATTAGAAGGTGTTGAAAGTGCAGATATTAACTTAATTGTTGGAACCTTAAGAATAAATGTTGATGTCAACAATGAATATACTGAAGAACAGATAAAAGACCTTATTTTAAGTATATATACTATTGTTGATGAAAGAATTCCTATTGCTACATACTTTACTAGAGATGGCGATTATAAACAATATGATTTGGAGATTATGGCTTATAACGATATTAATAGTGAAGAAATAATAATTATTAATCTAATCAAAAATGGTAGCATGGAAGAATATGCGATTCAAGTTTTATCATCTGCAGTAAATCCTGAATTAGTCGACAGGTTAAAAGAAGAACAAAATCCAAACAAGGAAGAAGAGCCTGAAGATGGAGATGATTCTGATGATGGAATTGAATATGATGAAGAAGGCAATTAGATGCTGAAATAGAATAAATTTAGAAATTATGTTGGTAAAAAATCAAATAATTGAAGGCAAATGTACAGATTATACTTATAATGGATTAGGTGTCGTTAAATATGACACCTTTTGTATATTTGTTAAAGATATGGCAATTAATGAGGTTGGTCAAATAAAAATTACAGCTGTTAGAAAAGATTTTTGTTATGGACGATTATTAAAAATAATTGAACCTTCAAAACAGCGAATAGAACCAAAATGTCCAATTTCGAAACAATGTGGAGGGTGTCAATTGCAGCATCTTTCCTATCAAGAACAATTGTCATTTAAACAAAATCATATTCAAAACACTATTGATAGAATTGCGAAAATCGATAAAAAGGTCAATGAAGTTATTGGCTGTGAAAATCCTTTTGCTTATCGAAACAAGGTGATACTACCAGTTTCTACTGACAAAGAAGGTAAGATTATTGTTGGTTTTTATCGATATAATTCTAATGAAATCATTCCATTAGAATATTGTTTTTTACAATCAGAAAAAGCTAATAAGGTAGTTAATAAATTAATAAATTTATTTGAAAAATATAAACTTCATAAAGATATTAGATATATTATGTTAAGAGATATGCAAAAGACAGGTCAGTTAATGTTAGTGCTTGTGACATATCAAAGAGAAGTTAATTTAAAAGATTTGGTTAAAGATATCGTAATATTTGAACCGACTATAAAATCAGTAATTCAAAATATTAATGGTGAAAGAACAAATGTAATATTATCTGATGAGAGTGTTCTTTTGTATGGTAGTGAGTATATACAAGATAATTTATGTGGTTTAACTTTTAATGTTTCAGCGCATTCTTTTTATCAAATAAATAATTTTCAAACAGAAGTTTTGTACAACATAGCTATTTCATTAGCTGACTTATCTAAGAAAGATACGGTATTAGATATGTATTGTGGAGTAGGAACAATTGGTTTGGTTTTAAGTAAATATTGTAAAGAAGTTATTGGTGTTGAAATTGTAGAAAAAGCAGTTATTGATGCTAGAGAAAATGCTAGAATCAACAATATTGAAAATGCTACATTTATTTGTGGCGATGCAGAAAAAGTTTCTAAACAGTTACTTGAAGAAGGAAAACAATTTGATTGTATTGTAATAGATCCACCTAGAAAAGGATGTTCAAAACAAACAATTGAAACTTTAATAGCTTTAAATAGTGAAAAGATAGTTTATATATCTTGTGATCCTTCAACACTGGCTAGAGATTTATTTTTGTTGAAGTCTAATTACA
>JAAZJL010000012.1 GCA_012800355.1 Erysipelotrichia bacterium
AAAAATTGTCAGAAGCACAGATTGCAGTTTTATATACTAAATATGGATTAGATAAACCTGTAGCAGTTCGCTTCTTTCTTTATATTAAAAACATGTTAAGTGGTGATTTAGGTGTTTCATACTCAATTAATAAAAACTTTGCGATTTCGCAAATGGTCAAAGAAAGATTGGGTATTTCAATATTAGTTGGTGCTATGGCTATGGGATTTGGAACGGTGTTTGGTTTAATATTAGGAATAGCATCAGCCTTGAAACATAATAGTTGGATAGATAATTTTTGTTCAGCTATTTCGGTTATAGGAGTAAGTGTTCCTTCCTATGTATGTGCGATGTTATTGGCTTATTTCATTGCCTTTAAATTTAAACTATTTCCGATTTTGTACAACAAAAGTATGCCAATATTTTCGTTAATATTACCAGCATTAGCTTTATCTGTTTCACCAATGGCAAATATTGCTAGATTTACCAGAAGTGAAATGATTGATGTTTTATCAAGTGACTATATATCTTTAGTTCAATCAATGGGCATCAAAGATTACAAAATGATTATTACTCATGCAATGAGAAATACTTTAATTCCAGTAATAACTGTTATGGGACCAATACTTGTTAACCTATTAACTGGTTCAAGTGTAATTGAAAAGATTTTTGGTATTCCAGGAATTGGTTCGCTGATGATAAATGGCATCCAGCAAAATGACTATAACGTAACAATTGCTTGTGCCTTTGTTTATTCAGTAATGTACATCATTATGATGCTGATTGTAGATATCTTATATGGTGTCATTGATCCAAGAATTAGAATCAGCAAGGAGGAAAAGTAAAATGTCAGTTTATAATGAACGCGATTTTCATGAAGACGATTTTCTTTTTGCTCATGAAAGTGGCAAAAAAATAATTGATAAATCTTATAAGGCAACATCATATATAAAGGACGTCTGGTCTAACTTTAAAAAGAATAAAGGAGCTATTATCGGTTTTGTAATTATAATAATCATTGTTTTAATGGCAATTATTGGTCCACAAATGAATGAACATACCTATAAATCAATTATTCATGGTCACGAGTGCTTAACTCCTAGAATTCCTTTTTTAGAAAAATTGGGAATCTTTGATGGCTCTTATCATGGTCAAGATTATTATGCTGCTAAAGGGGCAAGTGATTATTACTATTGGTTTGGCGCTGACACTCAAGGACGTGATATCTGGACAAGAGTCTGGTTAGGTACTAGAGTTTCTCTGGTTATTGCTTTTAGTGCAGTTGTTATTGATATTTGTTTTGGAATGGTTTATGGACTAGTTTCAGGTTTTTTTGGTGGAATTGTTGATATTGTTATGCAAAGAATTGCTGAGATATTAAACGGGATTCCAACACTGGTTGTAGTAACTTTACTAGGTTTAGTACTACCAGCTGGAATAGTATCTATTATCTTTGCTTTAATGATTACTGGCTGGATTCCAATGGAAAGAATTGCTAGAGCTCAGGTTATGAAAGTTAAAGAACAAGAATACATTTTAGCTAGTAGAACATTAGGAGCAAGTAGACTGTCAATTATTTTCCAGGAAATATTACCAAATATTTTTGGTCAGGTAATTATTACTAGCATGTTATCTATTCCAAGTGCTATTTTCTTAGAAGCATACTTATCATTTTTAGGTTTAGGTGTACCAGCACCACTAGCATCACTTGGATCACTTGTTTCTGATGGTTATAAATCAATGACTACTTTTCCACATATTTTAGCGATTCCAGTAGTTATTATGTCGTTATTAATGTTGTCATTTAATCTTTTTGCTGATGGATTAAGGGATGCATTTGACCCTAAACAGTTGAATAAATAGGAGGGAAATTATGGAAAATGTAAAAAAAGAGAAAAAAGACCGTGTCCTTTCTATTCGTAATTTAAATATTTCATTTAAAACTGCTTACGGTGTAGTAAAAGCGATTAGAGGCGTAAGACTGGACTTATTTAGAGGTGAGACAGTTGCTATTGTCGGTGAATCAGGTTCTGGAAAATCAGTAACAGTTAAAACGATTTTGGGAATTTTAGATAGCAATGGATTAATTGATGATGGTTCTATTATATTTAATTACACTGATGAAAACGGAGAAAAACACTCTGTTGACTTAGTTCAAATGCCACAAAAAGAGATTAGATATCAGTTTTGCGGTAAAAGAATTGCCATGGTTTTTCAAGATCCGATGACTTCACTAGATCCAACAATGACAGTTGGAAAACAAATAATGCAACCAATGATTTATCATTTAAATCTTACAAAGAAAGAAGCTAAAGTAAGAGCGATTGAATTATTGGATGAAGTTGGAATAGATCAACCTGAAAAACGATTTAAACAGTATCCCCATGAACTGTCAGGTGGGATGAGACAAAGAGTTGTTATTGCTATTGCCTTAAGTTGTAACCCAGAAATTTTGATATGTGATGAGCCAACTACGGCTTTAGATGTCACAATTCAAGCAAAAATATTAGAATTAATTAAATCAATTCAAAAGAAAAATAACATCTCAGTTATTTATATTACTCACGATTTAGGAGTAGTAGCAAAAGTTGCTGATTATGTGGCAGTTATGTATGCAGGCAGAATTATTGAAAAAGGAAACATCAACGAGATTTTCTATGACCCTAAACATCCATATACTTGGGGATTGTTAAGTAGTATGCCTGATACCGATACTAAAAGCAAAAGATTATTTACCATTCCTGGTTCACCTCCTAACTTATTAGAAAAGGTAAAAGGTGATGCTTTTGCGATAAGAAATCCATATGCTTTAAATATTGATTTTAGAGAAGAACCACCAATGTATGATGTTGGAGGCCAGCATCGTGTAGCAAGCTGGTTATGCGATCCACGTGCTCCTAAAGTTGAAATGCCAGTAGATTTAAAAGATAGAATTGAAAAAATGAAGAAGGAGGCAGCTGTTTATGAGTGAAATTAAACAACCTTTACTTCGTGTTGAAAACTTGAAGCAACACTTTAGAGTTTCAAGAAACTTTACCACTAAAGCAGTAGATGGTATCAGTTTTGAAATTTATGAAGGAGAAACTTATGGTTTGGTTGGTGAATCAGGTTCTGGAAAGTCAACAACTGGTCGTTCAATAATAAGGTTATATGATCCAACAGCTGGCAAAATTATCTTTGATGGTGTTGATATTTCAGGCAAACTATCTAAAGATGCTGAAAAGCATTTAAGAACAAATATGCAGATGATTTTCCAAGACCCAATGGCTTGTTTAAACCCAAGAAAAAAGGTAAAGGAAATTATTGCTCAAGGTTTGTTAATCCACAATAAATTTGAAACTAAAGAAGAGTTAAATGATAAAGTTAACAGAATTTTAGACAAGGTAGGCTTATCTGCTGAGCAAGCAACAAGATTCCCACACCAGTTTTCTGGTGGTCAAAGACAAAGAATTGGAATTGCTAGAGCTTTGGTTATGAATCCAAAACTCGTTATTGCTGATGAATGTATTTCAGCCTTAGATGTTTCAATTCAAGCTCAAGTAGTAAACTTGATGAGAGATATTCAAGATGAATTAGGTACAACATATTTATTCATTGCTCATGATTTATCAATGGTAAAGTATATTTCTGATCGAATTGGAGTAATGCATTTAGGTCATATTGTTGAAACGGGTACAACTGATGAAATCTTTCAAAATCCTATTCACCCTTACACCAAAGCATTACTTTCAGCCATACCACATCCTAATCCAGTAGTAGAGAAAGCTAAAATAGCTTTGAATTACGACAAAGAAAAAGAAGGTGTTGATTATGTTGGTGCAGTTCAACACAAAATAACTGATACTCACTATGTCTTAGCTACGGAAGAAGATTTTAAAAAATGGCATAAATAAAAGAACACATCGTGGCTTGTGCCACGATGTTATTTAGTTGGTATATTATATAATAAATAGGTGAGGTATTTTTATGAGCACTGTCAAGATGTTATACAATGGAAAAATTTATCAAGGTGAAGGTAAGTTTTGCCAAGCTTTATTAATTGAAAATAATAAAATTATTGGTTGTGGAAGTAATAAAGAGGTAGAAAATTTAGCTTTAAAATTTAAAAATGTTGAGAAAACTAATTTAGCTGGAAAATGTATAATTGCAGGGTTTAATGATAGCCACATCCATTTGTTAAAGTATTCAAGACAATTAAGAAGAGCACAATTACAAGATTGTAAGTCTAAAAAAGAAGTTATTGAGTTTTGTAGAAAATATATTAGTGAAAATCCTAGCCTAGTAAAAGAAGGCTTACAAGGTAGAGGATGGAATCAAGATAATTTTGATGATGGTAAGTTACTAACCAAAGAAGACCTAGATTTGATTTCGAAAGATATTCCAGTAGTTTTAGTAAGAGTCTGTGGTCATATGTGCTGTTGTAATAGCAAAGCTTTAGAACTTTTAAATTTAAAAAGTGAAGATGGCATCTTAACAGAAAACGATGTAAATTTGACCTCAAACTTATTTGCTGAAGACAAAGAACAATTAAAACAAAATTTTCTAAAAGCCAGTGAAATAGCCCTTTCTTGCGGAATTACTTCTGTTCAAAGTCAAGATATTGATGATTTAAATAAAGAGTTAGACATTATAGCTTTATTAGAAGAGGTTTATCGTAGTAATGAAAACTTGTGTCGTTATCATTTGCAAGTTGGTTTTGATAGTGCTGACAGTTTAAAGAAGGCTTTAAATAAAGATTTTTATAAATTTAATATTCAAGATGATAGATTGACAATAGGACCGATAAAACTTTTTAAAGATGGTTCTCTGGGGGCCAAAACAGCATTGGTTTATGATGGTTATATTGATGATGAAAATAATAAAGGGCTTGAAGTAGTAACTCATCAAGAAATGAAAGAGTTTGTCAGGATTGCCGAAATAAATAATTTGCAAGTAATTGTACATGCTATTGGTGATAGAGCAATAGATGAAACATGTGATGCTTTCATCTGCCAAATGGAAAAGGGAAATAAGTTAAGACATGTTGTTAATCATTGTCAAATCACTAGTTATGAAATACTAAAGAAAATCGCCCAAAATAATATTTTAGTAGCCTATCAGCCAATATTCTTACAGTACGATTTGCATATGGCTAAAAACAGAGTTAAAGAGTACTTGTTAGAAAGTTCATATGCTTTTAAAACAGCTTTAGATTATGGGATTAAATGTTCTTTTGGGACAGATTGCCCAGTAGAAAATTTAAATCCTTTTTTCAATATTCATTGCGCTGTTAATAGACAGGATTTGGATTATCAACCAGAAAATGGTTATTATCCACAAGAAAATCTAACTGTTACTCAGGCAATTGATACTTATACCATTGGAAGTAGTTATCAACAGTTTATGGAAAATAGTAAAGGGAAGTTAGAAAAAGGATATCTGGCTGACTTTGTTATAATAGATAAAGATATCTTTACTTGCGATAAAAAAGATATTAAAAACATTAAAGTGTTAGAAACTGTTATTGGTGGAAAGACAGTATATAAGATGTAAAATGGCACAACTGGTTCTGTGTGCAAGAAGAAAGGAAGATTTTTAAAAATAAAAAAGATGTAAAATATTAAAAATTTTATGATTTTTTTGTTGACATCAGTATTCCTTTAGAGTAATATTAATGAGCAGATTGAATGGGCGTAGGCCCATATTAAATCGAAGACATATGGCACACCCGGTAATGTGTGCAAAGAAATTACAGGAAAGGAGAAAATATGCCTACAATTAATCAATTAGTTCGTAAAGGGCGTCAAACCAAGCAAGGAAAATCAGCTTCACCAGCTTTAAATAGAGGATATAACTCATTAAAGCGTCGTGCTACTCACATTAACTCTCCGCACAAGCGTGGAGTATGCACTCGTGTTGGAACAATGACACCAAAGAAGCCAAACTCAGCTTTAAGAAAGTATGCACGTGTACGCTTGAGTAACGGAATGGAAGTAACAGCTTACATTCCAGGAATCGGACACAATTTGCAAGAACATAGTGTTGTTCTAATTCGTGGAGGTCGTATTAAAGACTTACCAGGTGTTAGATATCACATCGTTCGTGGTACTATGGACTGCGCTGGCGTAACAGATAGACGTCAAGGCCGTTCATTATATGGCACTAAAAAACCAAAAGAATAATGGTTGATGAAAGGAGAGAAATAAAATGCCTAGAAAAGGACATGTTGCTAAAAGAGATGTATTAGCAGATCCAATTTATAATTCAAAATTAGTTACTCGTTTAATCAACCGTATTATGGTCGATGGAAAAAGAGGAACAGCTCAAACAATTTTATATAAAGCATTTGAAATTGTTGAAGAAAGAACAGGAAAGCCAGCAATGGAAGTATTTGAAACAGCATTAGAAAAAATTATGCCAGCTCTTGAGTTAAAACAAAGAAGAGTTGGTGGTGCAAACTACCAAGTACCTGTTGAGCCTTCTGCAGAAAGAAGATTAACATTAGGTTTAAGATGGTTAGTGAACTATGCGCGTTTACGTAATGAAAAAACGATGGAATTACGTTTAGCAAATGAAATTATCGATGCTTCAAATGGACTTGGTGGTTCTGTTAAAAAACGTGAAGATACTCATAAGATGGCAGAAGCAAACAAAGCTTTCGCTCACTTCCGTTGGTAAGGTTAAAGGTGATGAATTATGCCTCGTGAATATGATTTACAACATACACGTAATATAGGCATTATGGCACACATTGACGCTGGAAAAACTACAACTACAGAACGTATTCTGTACTATACTGGTAAGACTCACAAATTAGGCGAGACTCATGATGGCACTGCTGTTATGGACTGGATGGAACAGGAACAGAAAAGAGGTATTACAATTACTTCTGCAGCTACTACAGCAGCTTGGAAAGGTCATCGCATTAATGTTATTGACACTCCAGGACACGTAGACTTTACAGTTGAAGTTGAAAGGTCACTAAGGGTTTTAGATGGTGCTGTTACAGTACTTGATGCTAAAGCAGGTGTTGAACCGCAAACTGAAACAGTTTGGAGACAGGCTACAACATATGGTGTTCCTAGAGTTGTCTTTGTAAATAAGATGGATGCTACAGGCGCGGACTTCTATATGTCATGTAATAGCATAAGAGAACGTTTAGGCGCCAAGGCTTATCCAATCCAATTGCCTATTGGTGTAGAAGATAATTATAGTGGAGTTATTGACATCATCGAAAGAAAAGCTTATAAATTCTCAGCAGACTTGCAAAAGCATGATGAGGAAATTGAAATACCAGCTAATATGGTTGATGATGTTGAAAAACATCGTGAAAAGTTAATCGAAATGATTTCGGATTACGATGAAGAATTTATGATGAAAGTTCTTGAAGGAGAAGAAATTACTATTGAAGAGATAAAAAATGCAATTAGAAAAGCAACAGTCTCTGGTGAATTCTTCCCAGTTATGTCAGGTGCTGCATACAAAAATAAAGGTGTTGTGCAGATGCTTGATGCATTAGTAGAATACTTACCTTCACCACTGGATGTAAAACCTGTTAAAGGAATTAATAAAAATGGTGAAGAAGTGAATGTTGCTGCTGATATTGATGGAAAGTTTGCGGCATTAGCTTTCAAAATTACTACTGACCCATTTGTTGGAAAGTTAACATACTTTAGAGTTTACGCTGGTAAAGCTACCAAAGGCTCATATGTTTACAATGCTACTAAAGGTCAAAAGGAAAGACTTGGAAGAATTATGCAGATGCATGCTAATCATAGGCAGGATGTTGATGAAGTTTATGCTGGCGATATCGCTGCAGCAATCGGCTTCAAATATACAACAACTGGAGATACACTATGTTCTGATGGACATTATGTGATTTTGGAATCAATGGACTTTCCTGATCCAGTTATTAATATGTCTATTGAACCGAAAACAAGAGCAGACCAGGATAAGATGGGATTTGCTTTAGCTAAACTAGCGGAAGAAGATCCAACATTTAAAACTTATACTGATACTGAAACAGGACAGATAATCATTGCTGGAATGGGTGAATTACACTTAGATATTATCGTTGATAGAATGCAAAGAGAATTCAACGTTCAATGCAATGTTGGTAAGCCTCAAGTTGCTTATCGTGAAACAATTACTAAGATGGCAGAATGTCAAGGTAAGTTTGTTAGACAAACTGGTGGTCATGGTCAATATGGTGATGTTTGGATTAGATTTGAACCAAACGAAGATAAAGGTTTTGAGTTTATTGATGCTACTATTGGCGGAAGCGTACCAAAAGAATACATCAAACCTACTGAGGAAGGTTTAAGGACTGCTTTAAGCAGTGGACTACAAGCGGGCTATCCAGTAATTAATGTTAAAGCTACACTATTTGATGGCTCTTACCATGAAGTAGATAGTAGTGAAAATGCTTATAAGATAGCAGCAGGTTTAGCGCTTAAAGAAGCAGCTAAAAAATGTGGACCTGTTATCTTAGAGCCAGTTATGAATGTTGAGGTTGTTGCACCAAGCGAATATTTAGGAAATGTAATGGGAGATATTACTTCTAGAAGAGGTCAAATTATTGATCAAAATGAAAGAAATAATGCCATTGCGATTAAAGCAATGGTTCCATTATCTGAAATGTTTGGTTATGCGACAACACTTAGAAGTTTCACTCAAGGAAGAGGAAACTATGTAATGCAGATGGACCATTATGCAGAGGTTCCATACTCAATTACACAAGAGATTATTAAGCGTAATAACGGGTAGTTATTATTGCATAAAATTGTAATTTGTTTTAAAATGATTTTTGAAGGAAAAAAACTTAAATAGGAGGAAAATTAACAAATGGCAAAACAAAAATTTGATAGAAGTAAAGAACACGTTAATATCGGTACAATTGGTCATATCGACCATGGTAAAACAACTTTAACTTCTGCAATCACTAAAACATTAGCAGAAGCTGGTTTGGCTGAAGCAAAAGATTATAGCCAAATCGACGGTGCTCCAGAAGAAAAAGCTAGAGGAATCACTATCAATACTTCTCATGTTGAATACCAAACAGCAAATCGTCACTACGCACACGTTGACTGCCCAGGCCATGCTGACTACATTAAGAATATGATTACTGGTGCTGCTCAAATGGATGGAGCTATCTTAGTAGTAGCTGCTACAGATGGACCAATGCCTCAAACTAATGAACACG
>JAAZJL010000013.1 GCA_012800355.1 Erysipelotrichia bacterium
AAATATTTATATTTAAGACTTGAAACAAGTGAAAATGTTATTAGTGATTCATATGAGTTTAAAAATGTTGATGGTACTTGGATTACAAATAATGGAAGTTACAGCATAACTGAGTCTGATGATAAATTAACAATTACAGCATTTAACTTTGAAGGTAAAGCAGGAAGAAGAGTGTTTGCTCTATTTACTTTTGAAAATTATGGTGAAGATATTGGAAATTATGAAAAGTATGCATATAAGGAAATTCAACCTTACGATGATCTTCCAACTCTTGAAGAAATTCAACAAAAACCTCATGTTAAAGATGAAAATGGTAATATTACTCATAATGTAGTTTCAGCTAAAATTCCAGCTGGAAGTTATGCCATGGCAGATTATACTCTAGGTTATATTAATGGCGAGGGCGATTTTGTAGCAGTTACTGATGCAAATGGTCCAATTACCATAAAACCTGATGATAATGAAAAGTTAACCTTTATTGTGCCTCAAGGGCAATTGAATGAGGATACAAACTATATAATTCGAGGTGTTGATCCTGCAGAAGCATTTATTGATAAGGATTTTGCTGTGCCTGCTTTAGACTTTACGGCTCCAGATATTACAGATAACAGTTTCAGTATAATGACTGGCGATTTAATTAGTGAAGATGCTGGAAAGATTGAAACAGATGATGCTAATGCCATTATCAGTTATAAAATTACAAAAAATAGCATAGAAGTACCTTTACCTGAAGGTATAAACTATGATTCAGTTAATAATAAATTCTATGGCAAGACAGATGATGTTATTGACCCTACTTTAACAGGCGAGTATGTTATCACTATCACCGCAGAAGACCAATTTGGAAATGTATCGACTGATACTATGACCTTAACTATTACTCAAAAACAAAGGACAGATTCAATAACAAAGATTGAGCAAATACAAAATGACGATGATGGCAATGCGGTAATTGTTGTTTATGGTATAAAGGATACAAGGTTAAAATTTTATAGCAAAAACGAAGATGAATCATTTACAGAAATTGAAATTATCGGAACTACTGGAAGTCAAATCCCAAGTTCTGATGAAGGTTATACACTTCACATTTCACAAGCAGATGTAAGGCGTTTTAATGCTACAAAAATATATGTAACGCAAACAGAAGATGGAAAATTAGAATCAAATATTAAAGATTATGAAACTGAAGTTATAGAAAGAAATAATAAGATTAAAAAAGTTACAGATGGCGGAGCTATTATTGTGGATAATATCCCACCAACACCGCTACATTTTATTACTCCTTTACCAGGAACAGATGTATTAAAAATTACTAATGTTTCTGCTGATGAAGCACTTTCAGATGTAAAAGATATTGATAGGATTATTATTAAAATAGGATCTGAAACTTGTATTTTAGATCGTCAGTATGATGCGATTACTGGAGAATCAACTGGAAAGTGGATATGTAATAAAGGTTATATATTTGATGAAACTCAAGAAGAACTAACTGTTGTTGTTAATCCAAACACTGGAGCAACTGAAACAAAAACAGTAGGAGTATTAAACTTTGTTCTTGATGGAGAAGAGTTTGAAGAATTTGAAACTATTGAAGCGAAATACTATGACTATTTAGGTAATGAATCAGCAGCAGTAAGTACAGCAGTTCCTAAATTACCAGATCCAATTGAGCCTTATGATATGACTGCAACTAATGATAGTAGTGCTCATCCAGATACTACAATAATTAAAGGTAAAGCAGATGTTGGAGCAGTTGTTTCAGTAACTATTGATGATCAAATTTATTCAGCTGTTGTTGATGATTTAGGTGACTTTACTATTGAAGTACCTTATCAAATAGTTGGAACAGTTATTAATGCAACTTCAAAATTAAATAATTATACTAGAACTGCTCCAGTTACTGTTACAGCTGTTGAAGCTGATGTATATAATACAGAAGTTAATGACATTGAAAAACCGTACGGTCGAGTTACAACAGCTCAAGAAGTTTTTGCAGCAGTTAAAGTTTTAGAATATCCAGAAGAAGCAGATCAGCCTATATTAAGCATCAAACAAGGTGTAAGATTACCAAATGGTAGAAAATCAGGAGAACATTTAGTTTCAGTTGTCATTACTTATCCTGATGGTTCAACATCAATAGTTGATGTTAAAGTAATAGTAGGAGTTCAACCACACAATAGTAAGTATCAACCAATAGTTGAAAATGAAATTGTACAAGTTGGCGGAAAGATAGATTTGACCGACAATATAATCAACATCAATAATCTGCCACTTGGAACAACAGTCAAAGATACAACTGCTACACCAATTGACACAAATGTTGTAGGAACTTATGTAGGTCAATTAACAGTAACCTATCCAGATGGTACAAAAGATGTTGTTAAAGTAATGGTAATTGTTCAAGAAGAACCATTAAAGGATAATGAAAAGTATACTGCCATAGGTGGAGTTGTTAATAAGGGTAAAGGCGATACTTTAACTGAAGAAGAAATTAAAGTTGTAATTGAAATAACTCCTAAACCTGAAGCAGGTGTAATTGTTGATATTTCAATAGAATCTCCATTACCAACTACTGGTATGGATAATAAAGTGAAAGTATTGATTACTTATGGTGATGGTACTACTGATACTGCAACTGTAACAGTTAACTTCCTTGAACCAGAAACACCACCAGCAAAAGATGGTTCATGGTCACTGGTTAGTTTAGTTGTGACCTTAATTTCCATTATTGCGATGGTTATAGGGCTACTGGCAAAGACTATCAAGACTGATGAAACAGGGGTAGAACTTGTAAGAAATAAAGTTTATAAAGTTGTAACAGTATTGTTTGGTGTAGTTACAATGGTTTACTTTTTAGCTACTAACAATTTGAGTTTACCAATGAAGTTATTTAATGAAACAACACTTATTTCTTCAATAATGACAGTTGTGACAATGGCATCTTTAGCTCTTGGTTTAGTATGGAGAGAAGATTAATCAAAAGATAAAATAAATTAAGTCCTAATCATAAGGTTGGGACTTTTTATTTGTAGTATCGTATATTAGCCAAAATAAATAGCATTTATTTTTAATCATATAAATTGATTTTGGAAATCATTTCAATACTTTTTAAAGTTTTATTAAACTCTAAAATGTCTATAATCTTTCAGATGTTTATCTTTTTTTATTTTGAAGGAAATGTTTGTTATAATGTAGTTAGTATATTTTGGAGATAAATTATGATAAAAAAACCTATTAATGTAATCTTGGATGGTGATCCAGGACATGATGATGCCATTGCTTGGGTTGTCGCTAAAGCCAGTTCTGATTTCAATATTTTAGCTTGTACTGCTGTCAATGGTAACTGCAGTGCTGCTAAAGCGGCTTACAACTCTCAGCGTATCTGCGCTCTTATTGGTTTAGATGTGCCAATAGCCAAAGGACAGGATAAACCTCTGGTTATAGAATCGTTGAAAGCACCAACAAATATTCATGGTGAAAGTGGTCTTGATGGCCCAGAGTTACCGCTACCAAAAAGAGAACTGGAAGATTTAACAGCTGTTGAGTTGATGATTAAAGTACTGGAAGAAGCAAAAGAAAAAGTTACTATTGTTGCTACTGGTCCATTAACCAATGTCGGAGCTCTTTTATTGGTGAGACCAGACTTAAAAGAAAAAATACATCAAATTTCTATTATGGGTGGTGGCATCAAACATGGCAACTGGACCGCAGCAGCTGAATTCAATATTTTAATTGATCCAGATTCAGCTGACATTGTTTTTGGAAGCGGATTACCGATACTGATGTCGGGATTAGATGTAACTGAAAAAGCTTTGGTTACTCCTAAGGATGTGGAAAAAATCAAAAAGATCGATAACCCTGTAGCTGACATTGTTTGGCAATGGTTAGAATTCTTTTACCAATTTCATGTTTCTATTGGCTATCCTGGAGCTCCTATTCATGACTTATGCGCTGTTCTGGCATTGAATCATCCAGAAATCTTTACTATGCAAAAAATGTATGTTGAAGTAGAAACTGCTAGTGAATACTGTAAAGGAGCGACTATCGGAGATATCAACAACATCGCTGGAAAAAAACCAAATGCGACAGTACTGATGGATGTGGATAGAGAAAAATTTATTGAATATATGATTGAAGCTATCAAAAGCTACAGTGAGGGTAATTAAGTATGAAAAAAGTATTTTTAAGTTTAGAAACATCAAAAGATAACCAGCAGCTTCTGTCTGCGATTAAAAAACAAACTGATATCCAACTTGTTGATATTAATGAAATAAAAGATGAGAAGTTTACCGTGATTGTTAATGGTCCTTTGACTCAGTTGGCTGATATTTTGATGACTAGATACAAACTTATAAGCCAGATTGAAGAAGTTTTATTTGTCGGAGGAACAGATGCTTATGGTGATGTTACGCCAGTAGCAGAAAAAAATGTTTACGCTGATGTTTTTAGTGCCCAACAGGTCTTCTTATCAACTGTAAAAATTGTAATGTTTGGTTTAAATGTTACTGAAAATTTGAAAAACAGAGCTTTAGCTCCACTTGTTTATTTAAAAGATCCATCAATCTTTGTTAAAGATGAATGTGGCATCTATGTTGAAACCAAAGGTAAAGTTTCTTATGGTAAAACTGTTACCGATGTCCATTCAGATTTCCAATTTGAAAATCACCATTGTGAAATCATCTTAGATATTGATATGGAAAAATACAACAAGGTTATTAAATCCTTTCAATTAACATAAAGAACCTACAATCAACTGTAAGGAAAGATATATAGACATAAAAAAGAATAACACCATGATGCAATATAGCAAAATCACTGTGTTATAGTTTTATTTTTTAGTTGGAAACAAAGGCAGATATACCAACAAAAGCGACAGGATAACAAAACTATCCTATCGCTTTTAAATGTGTCTAAATTAATTTTTTCTGTAAATCTTACTAGAAAAAACGCAGTCAATGAGATTCTAACTATTTTAAGTTAGGTATTTTTAGTCAAACATTTCTTCGGATAGTTTATTTACAAGACAGAATGAAAAAAATAAAGAAACTAAACAAAAAAAAGAAACTTATCTTTTAAATTTTATAAGTTAAAGTGTGTTGAGAAATAATGAGCATTAAAGTATAATAGTAGCAGTCGCCGTCTTAGCTCAGTAGGTAGAGCGCTTCAATGGTAATGAAGAGGTCAGCAGTTCGATTCTGCTATTCGGCACCAGTGACAAAAAAGTAGGGTTTTCCCTACTTTTAAAATCGAAAAAAAGACTTTTTACATAAGGTTTTTTAATTTACCTTTTTTCACTATTCTTAAAAATAGTGTTCTGCATACGAATTACATACGAATTATGTCAGTTTATCTATCTTATCTATCGGTGAATCCATCTCACTGGCATATAAAAGAGTGTTTGGCACCATTAAACAAGTAAAAGAATGATACTGAAATCATTATTTTTATATTTAGCGATAATAAAAAGAAATTATGATAAAATATATTAAACAGGAGAGATTAAGGTGAAAAAACGGAGAAGATTTATCATAATACTTTTTCTAGTGATATTTTTGTTATTGACATTAATGTTTTGTGAAAGTAGTGCAGTTAAAAAAGTATTAAATATGAAGCAAAAATATAGAATTGTAAACAAAATGAAGAATCCCTTTACTTATGATGAAATAGAAAAAACTGAAGGTGAACATAATTTTGGTTCGCTTTATAATTTAACTGGTTGGTCAAGTTGGATAGTAATTGAATCAGCAACTTGTACAACTGATGGATATAAAGAAAGAGAAAGAACATGCAATGATTGTGGTTATATAGAAAAAGAAATAGAAGTAATAAAAGCCACTGGACACAGAAATGATGTTGGTCAAATATCAAGTCAACCTACTTGTACTAAAGATGGATTAAAGATACAAACCTGTAGTGTTTGTGGACATAAAACAGAAACAATTTTAAAAGCTTTGGGACATAATTTCTCAAGTTGGAATAGAACATTAGAACCTACTTGTGAAACAGAAGGAAAAGAGAATCGAGTTTGTAGTAGATGTAACTTAACAGAAAATAGAACGATAGCAGCACTAGGCCATAGTGGAGAGTGGACTATTTTAGAAGAAGCAACCTGTACTAGTGCAGGAAGTAAGACTAGAACCTGTGAAAGATGTAATAAAGTTGAAACAGTAGTAATAGATGCTTTAGGACATGACTGGACTAATTGGTCAATCTTGCAACAAGCAACTTGTACTGTAGATGGTATTAAAACAAGAAATTGTAATAGATGTGGATTAAATGAAACGGTAACTGATACTGCAACGGGTCATAATCCAAGTTATACACACAATTATTCATCACAACAAATTAAATTATTTAAAGTAGTTTGTAACAATTGTGGAAATGAATCAATTGCCAAAACCAATGTAGATGCTTTGGATGCTCACATTCAACATACTTTAAAGTCACCTGGTTGTGCTCAATATAAAACCTATGGATTAAGATATCCAAGGTGCACAAGGTGTAATCAGATTTTATGGGATGAAGAGCCTATGTGGAGACTAGTTGTTATCGGTGATTAGGAGGATATAATTAGTGTTTAGAGTCAATGATAAAGTCAAGGTAATTGATACTGGTAAAAAAGGTATAGTTGTTTCTTATGATGAGATTGAAGAAGAAGTCTATGAAGTAGAAGTAAAAATTGATGGTAAAGTTGAAAAGTATCTTTCTTATGATTTAATAAGAGAAGGACCATTAATACTTTCAGTTGATGATTTAAAAAATATCTTTCGCTATAGTATCGATTATTTTACTTTGGTTTTTGCTGGTCAAGATTATGAAGATGATCAAATGGAAAAGATGCTCAATGATTTTGAATTTAAAAAACAATATACTCCTACTTTAGATGACATTATTGCCCTTATGATGAACTTAAAAGTAAAAAAAGCAAGAGTAATTGATTTTAATCGTTGGAAGTTTGTTGTTAGTATTTTACTGAAGGAATGTTATTTAAATCAGTTTGATATATCAACTTTAAATTTTGATTATTTGTTGTTTAAAAATCCAGGTGATATTGCAGAATTTGTTTTTGAATATTTACATAGCCAAAAAATTGAAAGTGAAGAATACGATGAAGAATTACTGGATGATTTATTTGATTTAGATAACATTATCAAAGAGATTCAAATAGTAAAAGAGAATTATAAAAAAGAATTACTTGATAGAGAGTATAGTGATCAAACGATGAGAAATCTTTTACTTTATGTTAGTGAAAACAATCTTATTTCAAAATTATATTACCCATATGATGAAATTTTTAAAAAGTTTGTAGAAATTTTAGTAGAAAAAGATGACAATATTGGACTAGATGTTTTAGGCTATTCTGTTTATGGTGGTAATGAATTGTTTGAATGTGACTGGAAAAAAGCTCAGGAAATATTTGAGAAGTTATATGCTAGAACTGGAGATCCTAATTATGCCAATACATTAGGTTATATTTATTATTTTGGCAGGGCAAACAATGGTATCAGCCAAGATGATTTAGCTTTTAAATATTTTTCAATTGGAGCTGCTGCAGGAAATTATGAATCGCTATACAAACTGGCGGATATGTTTATTGCAGGAAGAGCAGTAGTAAAAAACAGAGAAATTGGTGAAGGTATTTACTATGATTTATTTATAGAAAATAAGGAAATGTTTGAAGCAGGATTTTTCGAATGTAAGTTTGCTGATATTGCTTATCGAGTTGGCACAACCTATTTAGATGGTGAAAATAGCGAGTATATCTCAGCATATTATTATTTTCTGATGGCCAAATTTGCAATTGAAAAAAGAATAGAGCATTTTGATTATTATGGTGATGAGGTAGTAAAGAAAAACATTGAAGAAGCTATCAAAAAATGTCAAGAACAGTTAGAAATACCTTTAAGAAAAAATGTTTTTGTGCCTGAACCATTTGTTGTAAATGATTTGTTGGATAATGATTATCATGTTGATGTTACTTTTAGACAACTAAAAAACAACAAAGTTAAGATTATTTTTAAACGTGTTGTAAAAGGGAAAAAAGAGCAGCCAGAGAAGATTTTATTTCCATTTTTTGATTTTCATGATTGCATTTTAACTGATGAATTTATCATGTATGCTGAAAATGTAGTTGAATTATCTAAAGAGAAAGAGTTTAGGATTACGCACTATGAAATGATTGAAGATGGTTTTATTAAGTTTTTGTACTTTGATAATTGCGTTGGACACATTGTATGTGATGGATTTAGATTTAAAAATTTTGTAAAAGGATAATTAAAAGAGTATTAGATTCATAACAAAACCCTCTTGAAGTCAAGAGGGTTAGTTTTTATGTTTAAGTGTTTATTGGTAATGTTTTTTTAATTCGTCAATATAAGCTTGTTTATCCTTCTCTGGCATAAATGATGCTTTAATAGAATTAATGTTGCAAGTAATTAAATCATTATAAGTAAAACCTGCTTCATTAATAGCTCTATCATATTCATCAATTATTGTAACATTACCTAAAATCATATTATCAGTGTTCAAAGTAACTTTTACACCTGCATCTAATAGTTTTTTTGCTGGATGTTCTTTATATGAAGGTTCTGTTTTACATTGAATATTGCTGGTTAAGCATATTTCTAAAGTTGTGTTAGTATCAATTACTTTTTGCATAACTTTTTTATCATAAAAGCATTTATGACCATGACCAATTCTTGAAGCTCCATAATCAATAACAGTTGAACAGTTTTCGGGGATGCCATTATCTCCAGCATGGATAGTCATTGGCAAACCTTTTTCTTTTGGTGAAACAAAAAGTGGAGCAAAATGAGACATTGGCACTGAATCTTCTTCACCAGCTAAATCTAATGCTACAATGTGTCTATTATCATAATATTTTTCAAATAGTCTAACAGTTTCAAAGTTTTCTTCACTATTATCGTAATTAGCAATCATGCAACATAAGATAATACCTACTTTAATTGATGGGAAATCTTTTTCAGCTTGTTTTTTGCCTTTAAGGATTGCCTTAATTACATCTTCTTGATTCAATTGTTTGTGAGTATGTAATTGTGGAGCAAATCTTATCTCTGCGTAACATAAATCATCTTTAACGTTTTCAATAGTGGTATAAATGGTTTCTTCAAGTGCTGCTTCATCTTGTAAGATTGCTGTTGGAATATCAAATCTAGCTAGATACTCTCCAACATCTCCACAGTCAGCAGTATCAATTAAAAACTGTTTAAATTCAGCTAGTGTTTCAGCTGGCAATTTAACATTTCTTTCTTTGGCCAGTTTCCAAGTTACTTCTGGAACCATTGATCCGTCTAAATGAAAATGTAAATCAACTTTTGGGAATGGATATTTTGACATATTGTTTTCTCCTTGTCTATACAGATATTATACCTAATTCAGTTAATTATGTTAATTGTAATTTAATTGCGGTAGTAGTAAACTCTTTGTTAGAATATAAATGTTAGGATGATTTATGATGAAAGTAAATTTTTTTGAAATATTGAGCTATACGATTGCCTTGATTACATTATGCCCTTATGTGATAGTTACTTACTTGCCAAAAAGTACCATCGCTGCTAGTTTGTTTATTTTAATGTATTTGATTAATCCAGTTTACTGTGTGATGGTGGGTATAGTTGCCAGTAAAGATGTTAAAAATAATTTAGTTTATATCTTTTTGCCAGCAATAATTTTTATTATTTCTTATTCCATAATTTTTAAATCTTTAGAGTTTGGATTTATTTTTTATGGTTTTGTATATTTGATTATTAGTACTGTTACCTTATTGATTACTTTATATATTAAAAAAAGAAAAGAAGAATTATACAGTTAAAATATAACCCTCCAATTGGAGGGTTAATTTTATTTACATAAATTTATAACTTTTTGTATTGCTTGAGTAGTTGATAGTATTTCTTTTTCTTTTTCAGTTCTCAAGATAAATTCAACATTATCATTAACTGCATCTCTACCAATAGTTATACGCATTGGAATGCCAATTAATTCCATATCATTAAATTTAACTCCCGCTCTTTCATCTCTATCATCCATGATAGGTTCAATGCCTAAAGACATTAATTTGTCATAGATTTGATTTGCTAGAGCAACTTGAGTTTCATCTTTAACATTAATAATTACGATACCAACTTTATAAGGCGCTACATTGATTGGCCAAATCAAGCCATTTTCATCATGATTTTGTTCAACAATAGCTGCCATGGTTCTACCAACTCCAATACCATAGCTTCCCATTACTACAGGTTTTAATGACATATCTTTATCTTGGTAATACAAGTTCATTGATTCAGAGTAACTAGTACCCAGTTTAAAGGTATTGCCAACTTCAATTCCTTTTTTAAAGAAGATATTTCCGCCACACTTTGGACATTTATCGCCCTTTTGTACATTAACAATATCACCTACTAAATCATAGGTAAAATCTTTAACATTTGTATTGATGTAGTGATAACTTTCTTTGTTAGCGCCAGTTACAAAGTTTTTCATCGTTAATACTTCAGAGTCGACTACAATGGTTGCCTTTAATCCGATAGGACCAGTATATCCTGCTACAGCATTGCTTGTAGCAATCAGTTCATCACCAGCAAAATTTAATTCTTGTCCCTTTAAGAGCTTTAAGATTTTAGCTTCATTTAATTCTCTATTGCCTTTAACTAAACAGACTACAAACTTGCCATCAACATTCATAAGTAAAGCCTTGACGGTTTTTTCAATTGGCAAGTTCAAATATTTAGCAACCTCTTCAATGCTTTCCTGATTAGGTGTTTCTACCATTTGTAATGGTTTTTCTTCTTCTGTTTCCTTGGCTGGATCAACTTTCTTGCTTACTTCAAGATTACTTGCATAATCACAACTGTCGCACAAAACAACAGTATCTTCACCGATGTCACTAATAGCTTGAAATTCCTCTGATAAAAGTCCGCCCATAACACCAGTATCAGCAACAACAATTTTATAATCAAGATTTAAACGATCAAAAACGTTTTTGTAAGCATTGAAGATTTTATTGTATGAAATATCTAAACCTTCAAGATTTAAGTCAAAAGTATAAGCATCTTTCATAACGAATTCTTTAACTCTGATTAATCCATATCTAGGTCTAGCTTCATCTCTAAACTTTGTCTGCATTTGATATAAAGAGAATGGTAAATCCTTATAAGAATTAACTTTCATTGCAGCAGCAACGGCAAATAATTCTTCATGCGTAGGTCCTAAAACCATTTTTTTACCAGCTCTGTCTTCTAAAGAAAACATTGAATTACCAAAATTTTCTCTTCTTCCACTAGCAATATAAACGTCTTCTGGTATCATACAGGGCATAATTAATTCCTGACAACCAGCTTTTTCCATTTCTTCTCTGATAATCTTTTCAATGTTGTTTTTAACTTTTAAACCCAAAGGAAGAAACATGTAAATACCAGCTGAAGTTTTTTTAATAAATCCAGCTCTATTTAATAAAATACCACTGATAGATTCTTCGTCTTTTGGTGCTTCTCTTAGGGAATAAAAGTAACTGTTTTTAAGTTTCATACCCGATACCTCCGACTTTGTAAATTATAACATAATTATATAACTCTTACATAAAAAAAGCCTTTATTAGGGGCTTAACTTTAATTAAATAATAAATTGTATTCTTCTAAAGTCCAATTATAAGTTTTCATAATTGTCGCTGGTTTAACTCCAACATAGCGATAATGATAGCTTATAAAATAATAACCAGTAATAAAGGCTTTAGATTTTGGATATCTTAAGATAAATCCATATTCATGGCTATGATTATTCATCCAAGTAAAAGAACGACATTCATCAAATTCTTGATGGCTATAACCTTTTTGAAGAACATCAATTGCTAGACCAGTTTGATGCTCACTTGCTCCAGCTCTTGGAGTAAAACTATCAATGATAATTTTTTCTGCTTCTTCACCTTCAATTTCAGGCTCCTTAGCAGCTTCAGCTGCTACAACAAAGGTTTGATATAAAGCCTCTTCAGTTGCATAAGAACGATAACCACTGTAGATTTGCATTCTTCTATTAACTTCTGTGAAACAAGCATCACTCATAGCAATGAAAGCTTCAGCGACTTCTTTATAAAGTGGTTGGTTATTTTGTCGATACTCACCATCAATTTCAATTAATTCTTCAGGAATAAAATCTTTTTGAAGTTGATGATTTTTATTAACCAGCATCGTAAGAGAAAATTCATTAACGATTGTAATTTCTCCTTGATAGAAACTTTCAAAATCTGGATCTTCTACAAAGTCGACATTTTTATTAACATCAGATACTGCAGTTTTTGCATCGCAATTATTTTTATTCATATACCAAAGATATCTAGCTAGATTATTGATTTTAAATTTTGAATTAGATATTAAATCATCAAGTTGCTCAAAATAATTGATTCCAGCGAGATTGTTGAAAATATCAACAGACAAAGTATGAATTTTATTTATTGTTTCAGGATTGTAACCTTTTTGTAAATAACTAATATAATTATCAGCTTTAATCTGATCAAGTTCAGCTGTAAATAGTTTTAAAGTTTCATCATCAACACTAGTAATTAAAGTAGCGGCTGAAGAAAGCGTATATTCTTTAGCAATTAAAGTTTTGAAGTTATCAAGATTTTCAATTTTATCGTAATCAACTAACGCCATTACATCATGAATGTCTAATATTTGAAGTAAAAGTTTACAATCATCTAAACTATACTTGTCAGCCAGTTGATTAATAATGTTTGTGTAGTCCATTTGACTTTCTAACAGTAAATAATAATCAATATTTTTTTCCATAAAGTCTTTGGAAGTTAAAGCATACAACAAACTTTGGTGATAATGATCAACTTTTTCTGTCAAATCGTATTGATGTAATAATTTTATTTCATCATAAGAATAACCCATAGCTTTTAATTCACTATCTTTGAAAAAGGTTAAGTAAATCAAACCAGTTAAAGAAAGGGTTAAAATGGCTGTTATAACAGATAAAATAATAATCTTTGTTTTATTTTTCATAGTGGTGCAACCTTTCTAGTCGAAATATGACCATATATTACCACTTGTCGGATAACAAGTAAATGAAACTGTTTCTTTAGTTATTGGATGAGGGAAAGATAACTCACTGGCGTAAAGGGCAATTTGCTGACCTTTTTGGCTGTTAGGATTGTATCTTTGATCACCCCATAATGGTAAATTGGCATTTGCCATTTGAACTCTTATTTGATGACTTCTTCCTGTCTGTAAATCAACTTTTACCAGTGACAGGTCATCTTTAGTTTTTATTAGATAGTAATCTAGTATTGCTAGTTTACCCTTTTCTTTGTCAGTAACTGTTACCATATTAATTTTAGAGTCTTTGGTTAGATAATCTTGAAGATGATCTTTATTTTTAGCTTTTCCACAAACTACAGCTAAATATGTTTTCTTAAATAAGTCTTTTCTTAAACTGTCAGATAGTCTAGAAGCTGCTTTACTTGTTTTAGCAAAAACCATGACTCCAGCTACTGGTCTATCTAAGCGATGAACTAAACCTAAATATACATTACCTGATTTGTTATATTTTTCTTTCAAATACTGTTTTAAAGCAGTTAGTAAATCTAAATCTTTAGAAGAATCTTCACAAACAGGCATATTAATTGGTTTTTCTACCACTAGTATATGATTGTCTTCAAAAATGATGTTCATTATAACTGAAACCTTCCTGAAATACCGCAAGGCAAAATCATATCTGAGTTTTGTATTGGCAGTGCTAATTGAACAGTATTTATTTTTCCTTTAGGAAAAACCTCTAACAAATATTTTTTCATAATATTATCTAAAGCCAGTAGACTAAACCCAGTAGTATAAGCATTTACCAAAAAAGCGATAGGTTTATCATCTAACAGTTTGACAGCTTCCTGGATAAGTTCTTCAATTTTGTCTTCTAGCTTCCAAACTTCATTGTTTGGGCCACGTCCATATGATGGAGGATCCATAATAATAACATGGTATTTACGTTCTCTTTTTTGTTCTCTTTTAACAAATTTTAAAGCATCATCAACGATAAAACGAATGGTATTGTTTTCCAATTTGTTTAATAGCATATTTTCTTTAGCCCAGTTAACCATGCCTTTAGCTGCATCAACATGAACTACTTCTTTAGCACCAGCTTTAGAGCAGGCCATAGTTGCTCCACCAGTATAGGCAAATAAATTTAAAACTCGAACTTCTTTATCTGAATTTTTAATTAAATCAGAAAGCCAATCCCAATTAGCAGCTTGCTCAGGGAAAAGACCAGTGTGTTTGAAGTTAGTAGGAGAAACCTTAAAGACTAAATCTTTGTAGCTAACGGTCCAATATTCGGGCAGTTTTTTATTAAAAGTCCAGCTTCCTCCACCTTTATCAGATCTATTATATTTAGCATCAAATTTATTCCATCTATAATCATGTCCTTTTTGCCAGATAGCTTGAGGGTCAGGACGCACTAAAATCACATCTTTCCAAAGTTCTAGTTTGTCTTTATTTCCCGCATCGATTAATTGATAATCCTGCCAATCTTTCGCTATTGCTACCATATGATGATTCCTTTTCTTGTTTTGGTTTATCTTGAAATAAGCCATTTTAATTATACCATAGATTAAAAAAAGAGTTTTTGTAAACTCTAAAAGTAACTTACTTTTTCTTTAATTATAGTGATTGTAAAAATCTTTCTAATCTTTCAATCGCTTGTTTAATTTCTTCTAGTGAATAAGCATAAGAAATTCTTACATAACCTTCACCATCAGTTCCAAAGGCACTACCTGGAACAAGGGCTAAGTTTTCTTTTTCTAATAAAGCTTCACAAAACTCATTTGAAGTCATATTAGTTGACTTGATAGAAGGAAAGACATAGAAAGCCCCTTCAGGTAAATGAGTTTTAAGGCCAATGCGATTTAATTCTTTTACGATGTAGTTTCTTCTTTGTTTAAAGGAAGTATACATTTCTTCAATATCTTTATCACCGTTTTTAGCTGCTTCAATTGCAGCAAATTGACTAGGGGTACTAGCACACATAATAGTGTATTGATGGATTTTATTAAACATTTTAATTAACGGTTTTTCAGCTAAAATGTAACCAACTCGATAACCAGTCATTGAATAGGCTTTAGAGAAACCATTAATGATAATGGTATTTTCTTTTAACTGTTCAATATTGGCGATACTGACATGCTTTTTATCATAGGTAAGTTCAGCATAGATTTCATCAGAAATAACCAAAATGTTGTTTTCCTTAATAAGATCAGCTAATGCTAGATAATCATCATATTCCATAATTCCACCAGTAGGATTTGATGGGAAATTGATAATAATCGCTTTGGTTTTAGCACTGATAGCTTTTTGAAGTTGTTCTCTTTTTAGTTTAAAGCCATTTTCCTCAGTGAGGGTAACTTTTACTACTTTTCCTTTTGATAACTGGACAATTGGAGCATAAGCCACATAACTAGGTGTTGGTAAAATTACTTCATCACCTTCATTTAAAATGGCTCTTAAAACAATATCAATAGCTTCTGAACCACCAACAGTGACCATGCATTCATTGTTAGGGTTATAACTCAAGTTAAACTTGCGTAAATAGTAGTTACAGATTTCTTGCCTTAATTCTATAAGACCCATATTAGCAGTGTAGAAAGTTTTGCCAGTATTTATAGCATGCATAGCAGCTTCTCTGATATGGTAAGGAGTGATAAAATCTGGTTCACCCACACCCAAAGAGATAACGCCTTTTTTACTGCTAGCGATATCAAAAAACTTTCTAATGCCACTTGGTGCCATTTCTTTTACTTGGGTATTAATTAGTTCATCAAATATCATCATAATGTCATCAACAATCTTTCTGGTTTACCATTTTCCTTATCCATGATTTCACCCATAATCTTGTATTCCTTAAGGATAAACATTGTTTCAGTAGTATTAATTCCTTCAATAGGAGCTAGTCTATGAGCGACAAAATCAGCAATTTCACGCATGGTTGAACCGTTAATAATTAAAATAAATTCAGTTCTACCACTAACTAAGTATAACGAATCAACTTCTGGATAGTTAGCAATAATTTCAGCAATGTGATCATAACCCTTATCTCTTTCAGGAGTGCTAGATACAGCTATCATCGCTTTAACAATTTCAGTATTAGCATTTTCCCAGTTAACAATTGTATGATAGCCGGCAATTATATTTTTTTCCTCACATTCTTTTATTTGATTATTAATAGTTTTTTCATCAGTATTCAGCAAGGCGGCTAAGTCAGTTACCTCAATTCTGGCATTTTTTTCTAATAGACTTAACATTTCTTTTAACATAATTACATTCTCCTTTTTATTGTGTTAATTATACCATAATATAAAGATAATAAACATTTTTTATACTGTCCAAATATTTATCCTAGAAGTTATTTTTAAAGATACAATCAAAGGTAAAATCTTAGTTATATGATATAATTAAGACGGTGATATTTTATGCAAGATTATTTAAAAGGGTTAAATAAACAGCAGTTAATTGCGACCACTACCACCAGTAAATACACTAGAGTTGTCGCTGGAGCAGGAAGTGGAAAAACAAGGGTTCTAACTAGTAGAATTGTTTTTCTAATTAAAGAATTTGGAATTGACCCGAAAAAAATTCTTGCGATTACTTTTACCAACAAAGCCGCCAATGAGATGAAACAAAGAATTGAACAACAATTAGATGGGACTTCATTAGGTGCCCATATTTCCACAATTCACTCTTTTGCGGTTAAGTTTCTAAGAAGTGAGATTAAAAGAGTTAATTATCCTTCTAATTTCCATATATTAGATACAGAAGATCAAAAATCAATTTTAAGTGAAGCTTATAAACTATATGATCTTGATAAAAAAGAATTTAATGTTAATGTTGCTTTAGATTATATTTCTAATAATAAGATTGCTGGAATATCTTTTAATGTCGCTTTAGAAAGAGCATATAATTATTACTATGAGACTTTAGCGAAAGTATATAAGTATTATATGGAAAGATGTCATCAGATGTATGGTTTAGACTTTGATGATTTATTACTGTTTACCAACAAAATCTTAAAAGCCTATCCAGAGGTTAGAGATAAATGGCAAAAAAGATATGAATATATTTTAGTTGATGAGTTTCAAGATATTGATAATGTCCAATATGAAATGATTAGACTATTATGTAATGAGTCAACTAGTGTTTTCGTAGTTGGAGATCCTGATCAAACTATTTATACTTGGCGTGGTGCTGATGTTAATATTATTATGGATTTCGAAAAGAATTTTGAAGGGACTGAAACAATATTTTTAAATCAAAACTATCGTTCAACTAAAAACATCTTAAATGGAGCTAATAGTCTAATTTCTTATAATAAAAATCGTTTAGAAAAAGAACTGTTTACTGAAAATCAGGAAGGTAAAAAGATAGTTCATTTTACCGCTGCTAATGATGATTTAGAAGCTGAATTTGTGGTAAAAACCATCTTTGATTTGGAAAAAGAAGGAGTTGAATACAATGATATTGCGATTTTATATCGCAGTAATTATCTTTCAAGGGCGATAGAAAAACAGCTTATGAGTGTTAAAATTCCTTATATATTGTATGGAGGAGTAAGATTCTTTGATCGAGCAGAGATTAAAGATATGTTGTCATATTTAAGGATGTTAACTATTCAAGATGATTTATCATTTAAAAGAATTGTCAATACTCCAAAAAGAGGAATTGGTAAAAAAACAGTTGATGACTTATTTGATATTACTAGAAGCAATAAAGTTACAATGATAGAAGCCATTGATTTATTTGAAGGACCAGCTAAAAAGAAGCTTGAAGCCTTTAAAAAAATGGTTGAAGATTGGAATAAAAGAGCAACTAAGATGAATGTGGAAGAAATCTTTCAGATGCTATTTGATGAAAGTGATTATCGAGCAACTCTAGAGCAAAGCAAAGATCCGTATGATGGAGAAAGATTAGAAAACATTAAAGAATTAATGAATGATATTGTCAGCTATAAAAATAACAATCCAAGTGCAACTTTAGATGAATATTTAAATAATGTGACCTTATATTCTGATATTCAAGCTGATAAAAGTGGCAGATTTGTTTCTTTGATGACCATTCACGCTGCTAAAGGATTAGAATTTGATAATGTCTTTATTATTGGTATGTCAGAATATGTTTTTCCTTCTGTTAGAACTTTAGATGAAGGTATAACTGGTTTAGAAGAAGAAAGAAGGCTGGCGTATGTTGCTTATACCCGAGCTAAAGAGCGTTTATATTTAACTGATAATCAAGGTTTTTCTTATGCAGCTTCAACAGCCAAACAAACTAGTAGATTTATTAAAGAAATTGATAATCAGTATATTCAACAATTAGGTTTGGCTTCTTATACTCCAAATATTGAAATAGAAAAGATTTATAACCCAGATGTTTCATTTACTATTACCAAAAAATCTAATATAAAAACTAAATACAAACCAGCAGATATCGTGGTTCATGATTATTTTGGGGAAGGAGAAGTTATTTCAGTGGAAAATAATTTATATGCCAAAATCGCTTTTGGATATCCACATATGGTTAGAACGATAGTTATTAATACCCCAAAACTTCGTAAAAAAGGAGAATGAAAATGTCAGAAATTAAAGATCGCATTCAAAAATTAAGAGATTTATTAAACAAATACAACTATCAGTATTTTGTTTTGGATGATGCAAGTGTTCCAGATTACGAATATGATATGTTACTTAAGGAATTAAAAGAATTAGAGCAGGATTATCCTCAGTATTATGATATAAATTCACCAACTAATAGAGTAGGTGGTTATGTTTCTAGTGGTTTTGAAAAGGTCGTTCATCAAGTCAGTATGCTTTCTTTAGGCAATAGCTATAATAAAGAAGACATTTTAGCCTTCCATAATCGTATAAAAAATGAAGTTGGTAGTGTTGAGTATGTGGTAGAGTTAAAGATTGATGGTTTAGCTATGTCCCTTATCTATGAAAATGGCAGGTTTGTTAAAGCAATTACCAGAGGTGATGGTGTAACTGGGGAAGATGTTACTAGTAATGTCAGAACAATTCGTTCAATTCCTTTAGAAATAGAGTATCCAGGACGTTTAGATGTTCGTGGAGAAATCTATATGCCTAAAGATGTTTTTGAAAAAATTAATAAAGAAAGGAAAGAGAATGGTGAAGCATTATTTGCTAATCCTCGAAATGGAGCTGCTGGCTCAATTAGACAATTAGATTCAGCTGTTGCTGCTAAAAGGGGACTGCAAGGTTATTGGTATCATTTACCAGAAGCTTTAGAAATAGGAATAGATAGTCATGAAAATGCTTTGAAATTTTTAGAAAAACAGGGATTTAAAGTTAATCCTTTAAGAAAAGTTTGTCAAGATATTGATGAAGTTTGGAGTTTTATCAGTGAGATATCTGAAAAAAGGAATGACTTACCATATGAAATAGATGGTATGGTAATTAAGACAAACGATTTAAAGACTCAGGTAGATTTAGGTTATACTGCTAAATACCCTAAATGGGCAATTGCTTATAAATTTCCAGCTCAACAGGTAGTAACTAAAGTATTAGATATTTTCTGTACCGTTGGTAGAACTGGCAAAGTAACTCCTAATGCTCGTTTTAAACCAGTTAGTGTAGCTCAGACAACAGTAGAATACGCTACATTGCATAATGCTGATTTTATCAAAGAAAAAGATATCAGAATTGGCGATGAAGTTATTATTCATAAAGCTGGAGATATTATTCCAGAAGTAGTTAAAGTTGTTTTAGATAGAAGAGAAGAAGGTTTAAAACCATTTAAGTTTCCTGAAAACTGTCCAGTTTGTGGTGAAACAATTCATCGATATTTAGATGGCGCTGATTACTATTGTCAGAATATTGATTGTCCAGCAGTAATTGTTACAAGTATTACTCATTTTGGCAGTCGTGATGCGATGAACATTGAAGGACTTGGTGAAAAAACGGTAGAAACTTTCCACAAAGAAGGCTTGCTAAATAATGTGGAAGATATATTCTTATTGAAAGATTATAAGGATAGGATAACTAAAATTGATAAAATGGGAGAAAAGTCTTTCCACAATTTAGTTGATGCCATTGAAAATAGTAAGAAAAATAATTTAGACAAATTAATCTTTGGCTTAGGCATTAAACATATCGGTGCCAAAGCTGCATTAACTCTAGCAAAACATTTCACAAATATGGATAATCTAATGAAAGCCACCATGGAAGAGTTAACTTCAATTAATGAAATTGGTGAAGTAATGGCTGATAGTGTTATTTCCTTTTTTCAGGATGAAAATAATGTTGATTTGATTAACAATTTGAAACAATATGGAGTAAATATGAATTATATTTCTTCAGAAACATATACTAGTATTTTTACTGATAAGACCGTCGTTTTAACGGGAACATTAACTAATTTAACTAGAAATCAAGCAACAGAGTATTTAAATAAGTTGCAAGCAAAGGTAACAAACTCAGTTTCAAAAAGTACCGATTACTTGATATATGGTGCTGATGCCGGCAGTAAATATGATAAAGCAGTGCAGTTAAATGTCAAAATGTTAACCGAACAAGACCTATTAGATGAACTAATTAAGGTCGGATTGTGTCAATAATATGGGAAAATGTCCCAAAATAAATCAAACATAAGCGGAAAAAATATCCGCTTTTTTATGTAAATATGTGTTCTTGATGAGCCCTTTTCTTATGTTTTAAAAAATTATCAGTTCTCC
>JAAZJL010000094.1 GCA_012800355.1 Erysipelotrichia bacterium
ATCACTCTATAGTTAGACAACTTACTACTAAATCAGATATTAGAGTTGTGATATTCATTTATATATATTTCTTTTCTATGATTGTAGTAGGGTGTTTAAGTGGAAAGAAAGCAATTAAAGATTATGTCAAGATTATAAAATATTCAGGTGAGCCTGGAACTGATTTTGTTGTTAGTGAGGGTTTTGATTTAGCAATTGTAAATATGGGAGTTATGGGAATAAGCATGACAACTTTAGCATTAGTTTTTAAGGCTCCATTAAATGGATTAGTGGTAGGAGCAATATTAACTGTGGTTGGGTTTTCTGCTTTATCTAAGCACTTGTTTAATACTTTACCTATAATAATTGGAGTTGTTTTTGCGTATTTACTTGCAGGTCGTTCGATGTCGGATACTGTATGTATGATTAATGCACTATTTTCAACAACACTTGCTCCTATTGCAGGTTGTTATGGTATACCAGCAGGAATATTAGCAGGCTTTTTACATGGTTCTTTAGTAGGTAATTTATTAGGTTTACATGGTGGTATGAATCTTTATAACAATGGTTTTTCTGGAGGTTTTGTAGCAGCTTTGTTGGTGCCACTGTTGGATATATTTATTAAGAAAAAATAAATTGAACATTTATTTTTATTGGTTTGTTTTATAGTTTGAATGTTTAATTAATTGAGAGATAAAAAGAACCCATAAGAGCGGATTTGGTTAAAACTTTTAAGGGTTCTTCTATGTAATTACTTGTTGTTAGATATAAAGTTTTCAACAGCTTTTTTAATTTCCTCACCATGACCAATCATCATGTGTCCGCCTGTAGGAAAAATTACCAAAGTTAAATTATTAAAGCGATGTTGTGCTGCTTGAACTTTTTCATAACTGGCAACATTATCATCTTCTGCATGAAGTATTAAGATGGGCATTGATAGATTTTCAATTGGATAATCATCAAAGTTTCTTTCCATGTCTGGATTAGTAAATTTACCATCTAAAACAACACCTTGTTTTCTTTTTGCTATAGGTTGGATATCTTGGACAGTAGAAATTGGCATTCCCATCATTATTGGCATTAAAGGACTAATTAAATACATTCCATAGTCAGTTAATAATGGTTCTGGTGGTGCTTGATATTCTAAAAATTCTGTAGGCTTTTCATTTGTAGGCATTGCTGAACAATATAGGATTAATCCTTTTACTCTTTCTGGATAATCTAATGCCAAACGAATGGCTGGGGTTCCTCCAGCAGAAGTAGCAATCACAAATACCTTTTCTATACCTAACAAATCTAATAATTCAATATAAGCTTGGGCTTGCTGTTTAGGTGTTCCATCACCTTTGATATCAGAACTTAAATATCCAAAACGTGAAGGAGCAATCAAGCGATAGACACTTTCCCAACTTTTAACAGTTTCATAAGCCTGATCATATCCGCCAAAAATACCATGGATGGATAATATAACTTCACCCTTTCCTTCATCAATATAAGTCATATCACCATAAGATAAGTTTGCAGTTTTAACATTATATGATTGCAGTTTTTTGTTAGCTTTATTTAACCCTATAAGGCAAAAAACACCTTGAAACATAAGGTATAGAGCAAATAGTATTAAAACACCATTTAATATCCATTTCATAATTCCTTTTTTCTTATTTCTTTTTGTATTATTCATAATATTAATGCTCCAATTAATTAGATATTTAATAATTTAGCTACATTCATAAAAAAGAAGTTATAATCTTCTTCATTATTAAAATTAATGCCTAACAAATCGTTGCTGATATCTTTATTTAAAAAGGCAGACTGTAATGTTGATAGAAAGATGAATGCTTTAATTTTTTTGGTTTTATTTGAATCAACATCATTTAATGCTTTGTAAATAGCTCGATATGAAATAGAAGAATTACTATCAATACTAGGAGTCGATAAATCACTTAACATTGAAATTTTAGAAATTTCTGGATTGTTTAATAAGAACTTGAAAACATTAATAGAAAAATTTGCGATATCTTTATTTGCGTTTTTTAAATACTCATTTGAACCCTCAATATTAGGAAAAACACTCATTACATTAGAAATGATTTTTTGTACACAAATTTCTATTAGCTTTTCTTTTGAACCAAAATGGTAATTAATTAGTCCAACTGAGACATTCGAAATCTCGGCAATTTTTCTTATTGTGATGTTTTCAACAAAACCATTTGATTTTTCAATTAAATCAATGGTTGTTTTTATTATTTTATCTTTAACATTTATATTTTCGTTCATAAGCATAGCCTCCTTGAACAATGTTCAATTACAATATACTGAACAATGTTCAAAAAGTCAAGGAAATAAGAAAAAAGTTGATAATTTAAAATATCAACTTTTTGTTTTGTTTGTAAATATTAAATCTAATCAATGAGTTTGAAATGTCTCAAAGCTCTAGCAAAACCATCTTCTTTGATATCTGGGCAAATGAAGGTTGCTGCTTTTTTACAGTTTAAACATCCATTACCCATCGCAATTGAAAGTCTAGCGGCTTTTAACATTTCAGTATCATTGTTACTATCACCAACGGCACAGATGTTTTTTGGTTTTAAACCAAGAAGTTCAACTATTTTTAGCATTGTTGAAGCTTTAGTAACGCCTTTTCGTGCTACTTCATTACCACTGGAAATTCTTGTTCTTTGTAAGTTTCTAGCTAAATACGATATTTCTTCTTCTAATGATTCATCACTTGAGTGAAAGATAAACTGAATCAGCTGTTCATCTTCGTATTCTTTAATTGGCAATTCCATTTGGTAATAAACTTTAAGTTTTTCTAATCTTTCATGATATTTACTATAGTATGTTTTGTTGTCAATTGTGACATAACGGAAATACATATCGTGTTTTTTGAAAAAGTCAGTTAATGGTTTAGATGCTTCAATATCAATGGGTTTAAAATAGTGTTTGCCATTGAGAATATAGTTTGCTCCATTTGAACAAACCATACCATCTACCATATCACGTACTTCCTGAGGAACTGACTGTACTTCATCAAATGATCTGCCAGTATTTAAGAATAGTTTATAACCTTTGGCTTTTAATTGTTTTAAAGCATCTAAAGTAGATTCTCGTACTTGTCTAATTGAGTGATCATAAAGAGTATTATCAATATCTAAGAAAAAGATTTTGATATCATATGGTTCTTTTTCTATGATGCCTAGTTGAATAAGTATTCTATTAAGACCACCTTCTTCAATTGTCAGTGGCATGATATGAGTACTAGCGAGCTTAACTGTTTCACTGGCATCAAGGGTAGAAATTGAAATAGCTGTTTCTTTAAACATTGGTATATCAGATAAAGCATCACCAACAGAGATAGTTTCCTCTTTAGTAAGATTAAACATTTCCATAAACAGTCTTGCTCCATAGCCTTTATCAATGCCTTTTTTGGTTAGTTGAGGACCACAGAATAACTGAGTTGAAGATACTTCTGTTGTTAGTGAGTTTATTTCTTTGAGTTGTCTTTCAGATGGAAAGTAAACTAGAATATTTAATAACAGTTCATCACTAAAGTCTTTAAAAACAAACTCTGATAAATTACCATGATAAAAATTTTTCAATAAGCCTTCTTTAAAGCGATTAACAAAGTGAACATTTCCTTCTTCATCAGTATAATGATAGGCAAGATTATTATCATCTAAATACTTGATAATAGTTTTTGTTGCAGAATCAGGCATAATGTTTTTTTCAATGATTTGTCCATCTTTAATGATAGTTGAACCATTACCAGCAACAATTAAATCCATCATTTCTACAATTTCTTCATCTAAATCTGTTAGTTCAAATTGCTCTCTAGAAGTGCATAAGGCAAGTTTGATACCATTGTCCTTTAATTTTCTTAAAGTTTTTAAAGTCAAATTAGGCACAAACTTTAACTCGTGAGAGTATAATGTCTTGTCGTAATCAAAAATAATTCCTTTAATCATGAAACTATTATACAATAGAAAGTAGTTAAAGGGAGGTAAAATTGTGGTAAACAAGATTAAGGTTGAAATTTGTTGTGGAAATATTGATGATGTGATTGGTGCAACCAAGTTTCCAATTGATAGAATAGAATTAAATAGCGCTATGGAATTAGGGGGATTAACTCCTACTATTGCGACATTAAAAAAAGCAAAACAAGTTACTGATGCAGCTATTGTCTGTATGACTAGAACTAGAACAGCAGGATTTAATTATAGTGAAACAGCTTATGAGATTATGTTGGAAGATGCAAAAATCTTATTAGAAAACGGTGCTGATGGAATTGTTTTTGGATTTTTAAATGAAGATAATACAGTTGATAAAGAAAGAACTGAAAAAATAGTTAAATTAATCAAGTCTTATGGAAAAGAAGCTATTTTCCATAAAGCTTTTGATATGACTAAAGATCCTTATCAAGCAATTGAAGTGTTAATTGAAGCAAAAGTTGATAGAGTTCTTACTGATGGACATTCAGGATATGATATTATGCAAGGGTGTCAACTATTAAAAGAGTTACATGAAAAATATGGTGATAAAATTGAAATCTTGCCCGGTGGAGGAGTTAGAGTAGAAAATGTCAGGGAAATCTTAGATTTGACTGGGATTAAACAAATCCATATGAGCAGTAAAAAAACTTATCATGATAACGGAGAATATAATGGCTTTGAAGCAAAGCAATTAGAAAAAATGTTAAAAAGATTAGTTTAATTATGGAATGTTACTTGTGGTAATAGTATGACAAATATAAATTGTATTAAATTAACCCAAAAAGAATTTCTTGAATTAAATGATGTAAAGAAGTCACTTGAAAAATTAAAACCAAACGCTTCTAGGGCAGTGCTAGGAGAAAGAGGTTTTTATTACTACACTAAATTAGAGACTTTCAGTAAAATATTTGAAAGTAAGCAAATCTGGATAAGAAATGTTTCTAATATGAATGATAGAAAGGAATTTGTTTTAGATCCACAGTTGGATAAACAAAAAAAGTTTTATCATCTATTTTGCTTTAGCAATTCTGATTCTGAAAGCATACCTATGTGGTATATGTATTCAGGAATTTCTGGTAATGGGGTAAGAATAAAATTTACAAGTTTTTTAATTAAACAAATCATTAATAATTGTAAAATATATACCCCAAATGATGTGTTGCTTAGTAAGGATGATTATGAAATAAAAGCAGGTTGGATATATTACAGGTATAGAGATGGTTATTATAAGTTAAATAATAAATCTTATAAAGTTATTGATTGGAACAAATCTTTTAATAAAGATAATATGTTTGTTAAAAGTTATCACTGGTTATATGAAAAGGAATTTAGAATAGTTATAAAAAATAAACTTGATGAAGAATTTGATTATTTAAAATTAGATATAAGTGAAATGTTTGATAAATTAACATTTACTTTTGGACCAGAATTTGAGTATAGTGAATTGAAAAAGTATCCAATTTTTAAAAATGCTAGAATCAGAAAAAGTGGGAAGTTTAAAAATAGTACTCTAGATATTTCAATGGGATTAAAGAATAAAAACTAATAAATAAAGAAACTGATAGAATTGTAATACTTATAAGTCTTCAGTTTTTTATATGTTGTAAATAAAAACTACCTTTCAAGAGGTAGTTTTCAAATCTAATTATTTTTAATCTTCAAATATAATTCCAGCAGTAGCTAGTGCTTCCTCTAAGACTTCATTAACCACTAGGGTGTGAGCATTTAGTTTTTGAGCTGTTTCTAAATCCTTATTGTTGAATATACGTTTAAACTCATCAAACTCATAGAAATAGCCATCTTCGGTATTTAGTTTATATTCAACACCATCTTCTTTATTAGGTTTGTAGATAACTGTATCTAATTGACTGCTTGATTCAGTTGATTGGATATAAGCTTTATCTCCTTGAATTAAAACATGAAGAGGAGATTTGCAGTCTTTAGCTGAAATACAAACCGCTTCAAAAGTAGGATAAGACATAATTAGAACTCCTGAAGTATCAACACCTTTTTCAATATTAGCGAAATAATGGACTTTTTTAGGTCTGCCAAATAGGCCAATAACAAAATGGATATTATAAACACCTAAGTCCATCAAAGCGCCACCTGCTTTTTTAAAGTCAAAAGCTGGTAAAGTAATACCACTTTTAAATTTATCGTAACGAGAAGAGTATTGAGAGAAATTTAAATCAAGCAGTTTAATATCTCCAATTTTTGGTAGTAACTCTTTAATCTTTTGATAGTTTGGCAAAGATTGATTGGTGATAGCTTCATAGACAATTAGATTTTTTTCTTTTGCTAGTTCAACAATCTCTTTAGCATGTTTATATTTATGACAGAAAGGTTTTTCAACAATAACATGTTTGTTTGCTAGTAGCGCTTCTTTAGCATAAAAATAATGATCTGAATTAGGGACTCCTAAATAGATAGCATCAATTTTAGGATCATTGAATAATTCTTTATAATCCAAAGTGTAGTAGTCGATAGAATGCTTTTCTTTTAACTGGCTTAAAACTTCTTCTTTTCTAGCCATAATGCCTCTAATGTGATAACCACCAACATTGTTAACAGCTTCAATAAATATTGGGACAATAAATCCGCTTCCTACAATACCAATATTAATCATAAATTTCCTCCTTATTTATCTGACTGATATTTTTCCCAGTCTAAAATTACACAATTATAGTTTTCTTTATCATACATCAAACCATGATATGCTGTTTCAACTTCTTCAGGTAAGATAGTGTGACTAATCATTTTTTCTACCTCAATATCACCATTTTTAATTAAATTACAAACAGCTTGATAGTTTTTAGTCACACTGTTAAATGAACCTTCCACTTCTTTAACTGGTGCCAGTTGATTGAAGGCTCCAATTACTTTTAAGTTTTTCATATGCATGCGACTAAAAACAGGGGTAATATCTGTTTCAAAAGACTGTCGAGGAGAGCCAAGTAAGACAACTTGACCATACTGTCTAGTGCAGTTAATGGCGTTTATAATAGCTGGACTAACACCAGTAACATCAACAGCTATTTCCACACCTTTATTGTTTGTTAATCTCATAATCTCAGCAATTTGTTCTTCTCCACTTTTACAGACAACGTTTTTTAGACCCATTTTTTTAGCCAATTGACATCTATTTTCAACTGGATCAAGAGCAATAACATTAGCTCCTAATTTTTGATACATCAAAGCTGCGAGTATTCCGATATTACCTAAACCAAAAACAGCCACATTATCTTGCAGTTTTACTTCACTGCTATTAACTCCACTAATAGCTACTAGTGCTAGGTTAATAATCGTGGCATGTTTTGGGTTTATCTCTTTATCTAATTTATAGATTTGTGGCCCTTGGGTAACATCATTGTGTTTCCATCTAACAACAGAGCTATGAGGTGCATTAAAAAAAACTTTGTCATCAACTTCGATATCTTTTAATCCTGCTCCCTTTTTTAACACTGTTCCAACAGCACAATAACCAGGCCTTATTGGATAAGAAAACCCTTTTTTAATTTCAAAAACTCTTGAAAGCTCAGTGCCAGCGGAAATCATACTGAAATCAGTTTGAATGATAGCTTCATTATCTTGTAAATCTTCAGTACAAACTTCTTCTTGGGCAATTCTGACTTTTCCTTTTTGATAAAGTTCAACATAATATGATTTCATAATTTATCCCTCACTTATTCAATTATAACAACTTTTTAGTTTTCTTTCATTGAAAATATTAATAAAGTACTTATAATAAATATAGGAGGATAAAAGTCAAATAATATGGAAATTAAAAAGAAATATGTTGAAGTATTAAAGCAACAAATTGAAAAAGCTTATGATACGCAACATGAAAAAATCGTGGAGATCAGCAACATGTTTGGCAAGTGTATGTCCAATAATGGTGTTGTGCAATTGTTTGGCATTGACCATGATGAAGAGTTTGTCAATGAACTAAATTATCGTGCTGGAGGCATTGCTCCATTTCATGCTATTAAGATTAAAGATTTAACCTTAAGAGGTGGAGTAAAAGTGGCTGATGTTGAAAGTGGAAGTATCTATTTGCCAGAAAATGTAGCTAAAACAGCTGATGCATTAATGGGTTTATATGAACTTGATGATAGGGATATGTATGTTTTAGTGTCAACAAAAGGAAACGATCCATTAGTTCTTGAATTAGCTAAAAGAGTAAAAGCTAACAATCAAAAATTAGTCGCAGTTGTTAATAAAGCAAGTTATGATGCTTGTGGTGGAACATTACTAGATTACGCTGATATTTGGCTTGATATGTGTTCGCCAGAACCAGATGTAGCACTAAATTTAAATGGTGTAAAAATTGGTCAAACTAGTTCGACTGTAGCTAATGTTATTGCTCAAATGTTGACAGCTGAAACGTATCGTTATTTTATTGAAAAAGAGGGTAAAGCACCTGTTTTATTTAGTGCAAATATAAAAGGAGCAGATGTGCATAACAATGCTTTAACTGATCCATATGGCAGGAGGATAAGATAATGGTTGTAGCTAAAACTTATAAAGATGAAATCATCAAATTGATTGATGAATTATATGAAAGTCAAAACGATAATATTGAAGCAGCTGCTAAGATGATGGTAAAAGCTATTATGAATAATGGTGTTATTCATGTTTTTGGTTCAGGGCATTCAGTTGGTTTGGGAATTGATATTTCTAATCGACTTGGATCACTTGTTCCAATTCATATTATGGATACTGCTGATTTTGTTTATCGTGGCGGAGTATCTATTGAAGAATTCACTGATAAAGTAAATATCTTTGAAAGAAGACCAAACATGGCTGGTAGACTCTATAACCTATATGATATTAGAGAAAATGATGTGTTTATTGTTATTTCCAACTCTGGTATTAATGGAGTAGTTATTGATGTGGCTGCTTTAGCTAAAGAAAACGGTCACAAGGTATGTGTTATTACTAGTATGAAACATACTACTGTTGAAGATTCTAGACATCCAAGTGGTAAGAAACTTTATATGTTTGGTGATGTAGTTATTGATAACTGTGGACCTCATGGTGATGCACTGCTACCAACAAATGGACCAGAAAAGGTAACTTCAGTTTCTTCTATTTGTAATAACGTGGTTGCTCAAACAATGGCAGCTAGAATAGTTGAGTTATTAAAAGAAGAAAAAGTTGAATTACCAATTTTGACAGAAGATGAAGAAAGAAATCAAAAAATTAGAAAGTATTATGGAGGAAGAATATAATGAATTTTGAGTATAGTGAAAAGATTATTGAATTATGTAAACATGCTGAAGAAGTTAATAAGGAAGTATTAAAGAAATTTGCCGAAAAGATTGCTGAAAACATTGAAAATGATAAAATCATCCATACCTTTGGAACAGGTCATTCTCATATGTTAGGTATTGAATTATTTGCTAGAGCTGGTGGATTAGGTAATGTTAATGCCATGTTAGATCCAGATACATTAACTTCATTTGGTGCTAGAAGAAGTGGAGCTATTGAAAAAACCTGTGGCTTAGCAGATATTATTTATGATGCTTACATGATTATGCCAGGTGATATGATGATTATCACTTCTAACTCTGGAAGAAACGCAATGCCAATTGAAATGGCTGCTAGAGCTAAAAAAGAAGGAGTGTTCACTGTAGCGGTAACTAACTTAGCACAATCTAAAGCATCTACAAGCCGACATCCTAGCGGCAAAAAACTTTATGAATATGCTGATTTAATTATTGACAACTGTGTTCCATCTGGTGATGCGACTATGGATATTGGTGGAATCAAAACTGGTCCAGGTAGTTCAATTGTGACAATGTTTTTATTAAATATTGCAGTTACTGAAGCAATGAAGATTGTTGTATCTCATGGCAAACGTCCATATGTATTCCAATCTCAAAATGTTGATGGCTTTGATAATGAAGCTGTTTACAGACATTTTTTAGGTAGAGTAAAACATCTATAGTAGGTAATTTATGATTATCCAAAGTACTAAAGTTTACTATCAAGAAAAACTTCAACCCTTACAGATAGAAATCAAGGATGACATTATTAAGGGTGTCTATCCTTATGATTTGTTTAAAGTTGATAAAGATTATGAAGATTTAATGATTTTGCCAGGACTAGTTGATATTCATAATCATGGTTATAATGGTTGCGAAAACAATCAAGCAACTAGAGAATGGCTAACAAGTTGGGTAAAATATTTACCTAGTGAAGGGGTAACTTCTACTTTGGCTGCTATTTCAGCTTTCCCTAAGGAAGGACTGCTTAAAGCTTTAAAAAACATTGGTGAATTTATCGATAATCCAGTATTTGGAACTAATATTTTAGGTGTATCTGAAGAGGGACCATTTATTTGCGACGATGTTTATCGAGGGGCTCAAAATCCAGACTTTATGATTATTCCAACAATCGAAGTTATTGATGAGTTTAATGAAGCCTGTAATGGTAATTTGATTCATGTGATGTTAGCTCCAGAAATGTTAAAAGGGGATTATTCAGTAATTGATTATTGTGTCTCTAAAGGGATGAAAGTTTCTATTGGTCATACTGGAGCTGACTTTAAAACTTGTCAAGAAGCTATTAATCATGGCGCAATATCCTTTACTCATACCTTTAATGGAATGAAAGGTTTACATCATCGAGAACCAGGAACAGTAGGCGCTGCATTGTACTTTGATAACTGTTATGCTGAACTTATTGGTGATGGTATTCATGTTAATAAGTATGTAGCCAACATTTTAGCTAAAGTTAAAGGAAAAGATAAACTAATATTAGTTACTGATGCAGTAAATATTAAGGGTTTAAAACCAGGTGTTTATCATTTTGCGGATAAAAATAGAACAACTATTGTTGGTGAAGATGGTGTGGGAAGATTAGAAAATGGCAAGTTAGCAGGAAGCTGTAATAAGCAAAATAAAATATTAAATTACGCTATTAAAGAAGCCAAAATTGATTTTGTTACAGCGGTAAATGGTGCAACTATTAATCCATTAACCATGCTGGGCATCAATGATAGAGGTTTGATTAAAGAAGGCTATAAAGCTGATATTGCTGTTTTTGATCAAGACTTTGAAACTAAAGCAGTCTATATAGGCGGGAAATTGTTTAAGTTATAATTTAATCAAAGAATAAGTTAAAAGTGAAGCATATTAAATGTTTCACTTTTATTAATAGTTGTTAAATAAAATGTTAAAAATATATGGCAAAAAGTATTGAAGTTTAAAGATAAAATGGTGGTTATAATTTGTGAAATATTGATAGAAATATTTATTTGGAATCGTTTACAAACAATAAAATAAGATGTAGAATATATGCAAGCAGATAAATGTATTATGAATAATTTAACAGGCAATAATCATTTCAAAAATGTGGCTAATGAAATGAAAGAATAAGGTTTTGTGAAGTTACTATTGCATGAAAGGAGAGATGAATTTGATTTCACTAATTAGAAACGACGACCGTTTAATTCATGGTCAATGTATGGTTCGCTTGGTTCAACACTTCAAATTAACACGCATAATTGTAGTTGATGACATGACAGCTAGCAACTCTATTTTAAAGATGGTATTTGAAAAAGCTGCAATGCCTGGAATGACAATTAATGTGTATACACATGAAGAAAGCATTGAACACATTAAAGCAGCAGTAGTTGACAATGTTTCTACAATGGTTGTATTCCGTTTCCCAACTACCGCAAAGTATTTGTTTGACAATGTGCCTGATTTACCAAAAGTAGTAATGGTTGGACCATGCCAAATGAGGCCTGGTTGTAAAACCATTATGAATGGCACTTATGTTTCTGATGAAGAAATAGAAGTTATTAAAGAACTTGTCGAAGAACGCGGAGTCGAAGTTTATTTCCAAGTTGTTCCAGACATGCCTCGTCTAGATTGGAAGGATGTAAAAAACAAACTTGCATAACTAATAGAAAGGAGAGATAGTTTAGAATGCAAATTTCTTTAATTCAAGCAATTTTAATTGCATTGTTAGGATACTTGACCTTCATTCACACTCCATTTTTAGGA
>JAAZJL010000014.1 GCA_012800355.1 Erysipelotrichia bacterium
AACTTATTTATACCATATGCCCTAAATAAGTTTTGTTGATTAAAAAGAAGGCTGTAAAGAATAAACAACCACAGAAATAAAAAAATGTATCAAGTATTGAAATCAAACAAGATACATTTTTATTATAACTTAACCATGAATAATTCTAGTAAATGTAGGTTAAATTATTCCTCTGACAGTAAAATTGAAAAGTAATTAATTTAATATTAGATAAATCATTTTTTATATGGTTGTTTAGACACAAAGATGTAACCAAATGCTCCTGGTCCCCAATGACAAGCAATTGCTGGGTCAAGATTATCATATTCAATCATAGCACTTTTATACTTATCATCAGTTAACGAAATCAATTCATCAAGATTTGTTTCATCATAGGTGTATGACGGAATAATAGGATAGCTTATATCACAATCTTCTGTTACTAAAAAATTAGCTAACATTTTAAGTGCTTTCTTTCTGCCTAAAACCTTATTAATCATTTTTACACCACCATCTTCGTTATCAATAGCAATAAATGGTTTTAGTTGCATTGCATTTCCAGCAAGATAAGCCACTTTTGATAATCTTCCCCCTCTATATAAATATTCCAGTGTGTCTGGAATCGCAACTATTCTAATTTTTGGAAGTAAATCTTGAATTTTTTGTAAAACTATTTCAATTGGTTGATTACGATGCCTGTTGATTTCTTCAACAATTAATTTTATACCGCCAACAACTGATTTACAGTCAATAACATGTACTTTTTCCTCATCTTGAAACAACATATAAAGAGTACTAAAAGTTGAAGAAATAGCTTTAGAAATAGGAATGATGATTACATCATCTCCTTGATTTACATATTTCATAACTCTTTCTTTAGCCTCAATCATATTGGGAAGTGAAGTTTTTGGGAATTGTTTTTCTTCTATCAAAGCATGATAAAACTCATCCATTGTTAAATCAACACCATCTAAATATTCTTTGTCGTTTAGCAAAATTTTTAATGGTAAGATTTCAACATTATATTTTTCTTTTTCTTCTTGTTTGATACTGCTTCCTGAATCTACAAATACTCTAATCATATTTTCTCCTTATTTTCCTTGACATTTAATTGTATATTTTTATTTATTTTGTTGTATTTTCAACATTTCAAGTATATTAAATCACTTTTAAATTGTCAAAAACATTAAATGTTAAAGACAATGGTTAAAATAGCACTAAAAATAATCGCTAAAACCATATTCATTGGTTTAGCTTTAATTACATTAAGCATATTTAGCCCTACTGCTAAAAGTACAAGTGAACCTACCGCTGATAATTGAACGATACACTCATCAGTTAAAATTGGGGCAATAACCAAAGCTAATACACTCAGAATTCCTTCATAAATAAATACAAATCCTGCTGAAAAATAAACCCCAATACCATATTTGGCTGCTAAAACGATAGCACTGACAGCATCTATAATTCCTTTCATTAATAAAATACTATAATCAGAGGTTAAACCATCTTGAATTGAACCAACAATAGCCATTCCTCCAACACAAAATAATAGCGAAGCATTGACAAAACCTGAAGCAATTGGTGATGAAGAACTAAACTTCTTTTGTATTTTATCTCCTAGTTTAACTATCATCGCATCTAAATCAATAATATTTCCAATAAGAGTACCAATTGACATTGACAGCAACATATTTAAAGCCGAGGTCATTTCTAACATTCCGTCAATACCAATATAAATAACACACAACCCCATCGCTATAACTAGTTGGTTTTGTAGCTCTTCTTTTAAAAATTTGCCAATTATCATACCGATAGTTGTTCCCAATACTACCAGTACTGCGTTAATTATTGCTCCATACATGGATAACACTCTCCTTTTCTTAATATAATAATACCTTTCTTAAAAAAGACAAAGAACTATTTACATTTTTAAGTGTATAATTATTTTATGAAAACTGTTTATACCAATGTCAATATTTTAAACGGAACCAAAGATATGGTTCTACAAGAAAATATGATGCTTACAGTAGAAAATGGAAAAATTGTTAGTATTGAGGAGGCTAAAGATACAACAGCAAACAATATAATCGATCTACAAGGTAGGTATCTCATCCCAGGATTAATTAATTTACACATCCATACTCCTGGTACTGGCTTTCCAAAGAAGAGAGAATCTGATAGTACCAAACTTGCCAAGTTTATAATGAGCAATAAACTTTTGCAACAAATCGGGAAAATGATTTGTCGTAGTGCTTTAAAAACTGAGCTTCTTTCAGGGACTACTACTGTTAGAACTGTTGGTGGTTTAGGACATTTTGACTCACAATTGCGTGATGAAATAAATAATGGCAAATCTATCGGACCAAGAGTATTAAGTTGTGATAGTGCTGTTACTATTCCTGGTGGTCATATGGAAGGTTCGGTTGCTTATGGTGCTCATTCCATTGAAGAATTTGAAAAATTTATTGAAGATAACGCCAGAGCAAATGTCGACTGGATTAAACTGATGATTACAGGTGGTGTTTTAGATGCCAAAGTCAGAGGAGAACCAGGAGAAGTAAAAATGACTGCTGAGCAAGTAAAGGCTTGTTGTGACAAAGCTCACTCATTGGGATTAAAAGTCTGTGCTCATGTAGAAAGCACTAAAGGAATCGTTATCGCTTTAGAAAACGGTGTTAACACTATCGAACATGGAGCAGCTATGAATGATGAAATTATTGAACTTTTCAAACAAAAAGATGCTGCCTTAGTTTGTACGATTTCTCCAGCTATTCCTTTAGCTAAATTTGACCCTACCATTTCAAAAGCGACTGAAATTGTTCTTTACAATAGCGAGGTGTTACTAGAAGGCATTCTTTCTGGAACTAAAAAATGCCTTGAAAATGGCATTCCAGTAGGACTAGGAACTGATACAGTTTGCCCTTTTATTACTCACTATGATATGTGGAGAGAATTAGAATACTTCCATAAATTAGTAAAAGTTTCAAGAAATTACGCTCTTCATACTGGCACATTAATTAATGCTTCTATTTTAGGTATTGAAAATGAAACTGGCTCAATTGAAGTAGGTAAATCAGCTGACTTTATTGTGGTTGATGAAAATCCTTTAACTTTCGGCTTTTCAACCATAAGAAAACCTTATCTAGTTCACTTTAAAGACCAACAATACTTACAACCTAAAATTAAAAAGAATGAAATCTGTGAAAGAGAACTAGATAACTATTTAGCTTCACTTTAAAATAAAAAACAATGGATATATTATCAAACTTTGATAGATTACCCATTGTTTTTTTTGTTATTTTTCCTTTTGTTTTTTTAGAATTGCTTCTAATTCTTCTCTATTGTTTAATTCAATATAAGTTTCTACATAACCACATTTTGGACATAAAGCTGCTTCAATTGGCGCTGCAGAAGGCTTAATAGGTTTTTCTTTTAACTGAATACTAGCTAAGGTATTAGCTGGTGTTATTTTAAGATTTTCAATCATCTCAGTTTCACATCTTAAACATTTTCTCATAGTTGTCTCCTTTTTTGTTGTTTTTTCCTTACATTTAAATTATATCACTTTAAAGATATTGTTAGTTACTTTTTTTATATCAATAGCTATATGTTAACTATGTAATTATGAAATGATATTTGATGTTTTTTTCTTCGCGTTTCCATTAAATCCTATGTGTTATTTTTTCAACACATAATGTTCAATCGTTACTTCTTGCATATATGGCAACAACTGGTTCATATGTGAATAAGTTATTTCAAAGTCATCATTTCCACTTCCTGTTCTACAAATTAAATATGCATTTAAATCTTCAGTAACACAGAAAACAAATGAGTCATGATTTTCAATATAAACAGACATAAGGCATATTTTCTTATTATTCTCTATATCTTCAATTAGTTTTTGATAACTTTTACTTAACGTATCAATATGTGCCACACCTGGACCATAAAGGTAATCAAAATTATAATTAATGTAACTCTCTATATTGTCTTTGATAACAATTAAAAACTGTTTCATTTCATTTATTTCTTTAATTACTAACTTGTCATTAACCAAATCTGTATGAATAATAGAATCTATTTCAATATATTCAATTTCTTCTTTTGAGGCATCAATACAAGCTATAACTAAATTATCTTTGTACAATCTTTCAATATCAAATTCTTCTTTGGTAAATCCTTTAAATTCAATATCATACAACAAATCACCTTCACTTAAAGAATAATAATATCCTGTTTCGTCAAACACTTTATCTGATTGACTTTCAACAAATGAAAGCGTGTGCTCATCTATTATTTTAAAGACAAATTTTTCCTTATTATTTAAACTAGTCAAAATTAGTTTATTTCCTTTAATTTCATAATTTCCAACATGTTGATTATATTCATTGCTATCAAATATAAAATAGTAGCGATGTATTTTGGCATCAAAAAACAAATGAGGAAAACCACGATATCCTTCTTCGCTTATTTTGTGAAAGTAATATGTTGAATCTTCATTTATTGTCTTTTTTTCACATCCTGTCACTATTGTTAGTGATACAAAAACTACCAAAATAACATAAAATATTTTTTTCATTTCGCAAAACCTTCCTATTCTATTTTTCAGTAAAAGCAAAATCAACACCTTTAATCACTTTATAAAGTGGCTTATAATTAACATTTTGACCACTTTTATTTCAACCTAACTTTAATTTAATTTCATTATTATAGTTTTTAAAATAAAATACTAATACACGAAATAACTAACCACTTTTTTTGATATCAACAACTACTATTTCAGGGTTATTAAAAACTCTTAGTGGAAATTGACTATTCCCCAATCCTCTTGAAACTACCATTTTGGTGTTATTTGATTCGTATATTCCTGTAGTATATTTTGGCAGTATCCCTTGTTGGGGAGAAAGTAGTCCTCCAATATAAGGTAATCTAATTTGTCCTCCATGAGCATGGCCTGTAAAAACCAAATCAAACCCATATTTAGCATATATATCAAAGTATTGGGGTCGATGAGCAAGCAAAATATTAAAATCTTCTAATACTATTTCTTTTAATTGTTCATCGATAATTTTCCGATAAATTGTTTCGTTTGGCTTAGCCTTAAAACCTGGATCATCAATCCCTACTAAATTAATTTCTTCTAACTTTACCTTGCAATCATCCAAAACAATTACACCTAATTCTATCAATTTTTCTTTAAACTTAGGATAGAAGCTTTTTCTTGACTCATGATTTCCAGTCACAAAATAGATTGGTGCAATCTTGATAATCTTTTCAATCAGATAATAACATCTATAGACATTTGTTCTTCTGGAATCTAATAAATCACCTGTAAGGAAGATATAATCTGGATTAACACTTTTTATTAATTCTATTAATTTAATATTATTTTCCCCAAATAAATCATTGTGAATATCAGATAGGTGAACAATCCTTTTCTCTTTTTTTACTTTAACACTACAAAATTCATAGAAAGTGATTCCTATGTTTTTATTTTGATATATTGCATAAATTAAAAATAAGATTACTAAAACAATAATTACTACCATAAAATAATCTTACACCATCAAGTTAAATATTGAAAACTTTACCCTTTATTTAGCTTTTCTTTTATCAGTTTGTTATTAAAAATATCCAACTTTTTATTGTTTGGTTATTTTGATTATTAATACTCTTGTAGTATAATTACTACGTTAGAAGGTGATTATTTATGGATAAAATGCTAGCAAGACTAGAAAGTATGGCAGTAAGATATAACGAGATAAATGAGAAACTAATTAGTGGCTCATCTTTTTCTGATGCTAGAGAATATGGAAGAGTAAGTAAAGAACACTCAAAGCTTCAACAACCAGTTGAACTATATCATGAGTTGGTTGAAACTTTAAAACATATTAAAGAAGCAGAATCATTAACACACGACCCTGATTTAAGAGAAATGGCAGAAATGGAACTTGAAGAATTAAAAGAAAAGAAACAACACCTTATTGACCGTTTAGAAGTTTTGTTAATTGAAAAAGATCCTAATGATGAATGCGATGCCATTATTGAAATTAAAGGTGCTGCTGGAGGAGATGAAGGAAACATTTTTGCTGGCGATTTATATCGTATGTATTGCCGTTATGCTGAAGCAAAAGGATGGCAAGTGCAAACATTTGACTTTGAAGAATGTGAAGCTGGCGGCTTCAGTGATATTTCATTCATCATTAAAGGTGATGATGTTTATAGAGAACTTAAGTTTGAAGGTGGAGTTCATCGCGTACAACGTGTACCTAAAACCGAAGCAAGTGGTAGAATTCACACTTCAACAGCTACGGTATTAGTTTTACCTGATTTAGAAGATGTTGACTATGAGATTAATATGGATGATTTGATTATTGACACTCATCGTGCTTCGGGAGCAGGTGGACAACATGTCAATAAAACCGATTCAGCTGTTAGAATAACCCATGTCCCAACTGGAATAACTGTCAATTGCCAAGATGGCAGAAGTCAACTTCAAAATAGAGAACAAGCTTTAAAAATTATCACCGCTAGAGTTTATGACGAATATAAAAGAAAAGAAGAAGAAGAAAAAGGTGAATTTAGAAAAAGTCAGATTGGAACTGGTGATAGAAGCGAGAAGATTAGAACTTATAACTATCCACAAAATCGTATCACTGACCATCGAATCAACTTTACACTTCAACAATTAGACCGCGTTATGGAAGGCAAGTTAGATGATATTATTGCTGCGCTATTAGATGCTGATCAAAAAGCTAGAATTGCTGGAGAACAATAATGGCCTCTTATCATCAAGTGCTACAAGATGCCATTAAAAAGTGTCAACAAGTTAATGTTTCATCTGAATCAGCTCAAATTCTACTTCTTGAATTATGCAATATGAACTACACTGATTTATACCTTAACTATGAAGAAGAAATAGATGAATCTATTAATCAACAATTTAAGAGAGGTATAAAACGTTTGTTGAAAAACGAACCTTTGCAATACATCTTAGGATATCAATGGTTTTATGGCCATAAAATATTAGTAAGTCCTGATGTTCTTATTCCTAGATATGAAACAGAAGAGTTAGTAGCTAACATCTTGGCGGATTCTGATTATTATTTTAAAGATTATAAATCAATTGATATAGCTGATGTAGCAACAGGCTCTGGAGCAATCGCTATCGCATTAAAGAAAGAAGAAACTAAATTCAATCTGTATGCAACAGATATTTCAAGTAAAGCTTTAGATATCGCAAAAGAAAATAGTAAACTCAATGACTGTGAAATAACCTTCCTAAAAGGAGATATGTTACAACCATTAATTGAAAATGATATAAAACTTGATATTTTGGTTTGTAACCCGCCTTATATCCCTTCTAAGCAAAGCATGGAAGATAGTGTTATTAATTTTGAACCACATCTAGCTTTGTTTGGTGGAGAAGATGGTTTATACTTCTACCGCTTAGTTTTTGAAAATGCTCATAAAGTACTTAAAAACAAATCATTTATGGCTTTTGAAATAGGTTTTGACGAAAAAGAAGCACTGGAAAAGATGGTTAAAGAATACTTCCCAAACAATCGATATGAAGTATTAAAAGATTTAAATGGTAAAGATAGAATGCTATTTATTTATCATAATTTGGACTAGTTTATAAACTGGTCTTTTTTATTATATAATTAGTTATAGAGGTAATAGTTATGGGACTAAGATTTTATAAATCATTTAAAATTTTACCTGGTGTTAGGATGAATGTTTCTAAATCAGGTATTAGCTGGACTTTAGGTTCTAAGGCTGTAAAGCTTAATACTGGTAAAAGAGGAACCTACTTAAATGTATCTGTTCCTAAAACAGGTCTTTCTTGGCGAGAAAGGTTAGATAAAAAAGATAATAAAAAGAAAGCATCAACAAAAGTTGAAACCCTTAAACAAAATGAAGATTATAAAGAAATTATTGAACAATACAAAAAAGAAAATGATTTTATCATTAATCTTCATAAATATGCTGATAATGTGGTAACTAAAGAAGATTTCATCAATCATCTCAATGAAGTAGAAGGTGATTCTCTTAAAAATTCTTTACAGTTAGTAATTGATGGTGATAAAAACACTCTTGATGCTTTAATTGAAAATTATATCAACTCAATAGAATTGCCATATGAATTTAAAATTGAGTACCAAGTAGAGGATAGTGTTCTTTTCATTGATTTAGATTTGCCTGAAATCGAAACATTCAATAGCCAATATCCTGCCTTATCTTCTAGTGGTGAGATGGTTATAAAAAACAAAAATCAAAACACTCTTAAACAGCAATATAGTCAAGCAGTTATTTCTTTAGCTATCTATTTGGCTGCAAATTTCTTTAACCTAACACCATTTATCGAAAGAATTATTCTTTCTGGATATTCACAAAGAAGAAATAAAGATGGTGATTTAATTGATGAATATTTATTCTCTTTCAAATTTAATCGTTTAAAAATGGAAACTGTTGATTTAACCAGCATAAACAAACCTTATGATTTCATCTTAAATTTTGAAAATAGAATCAATTTATCTACATCCTTTAATTTTAAAGCTATAACCCCTTATCAATTAAAAGAAAACAGTAGTGATAACGAAGATAACTCCTATCTAAATGAAGCTATTCAAGGTTTAAAAAACCTAGGTTATAAATCTACAGAAATTAATTTAATAGTAGACAAATTAAAGCCGTTAAATTTAAGTTCCACAGATGAATATTTAAAAGCTGCATTAATAGAATTAAACAAAATAAAATAGCCATTAATGGCTATTTTATTTAATATTCCTCTTCTTCGCTTTCATCTTCGCTTTCTTCTTCATTTTCTTCTTCGTCTTCATCATCGAATTCATCTTCATCATCGAAATCATCGCTTTCTTCAAATTCATCTTCATCAATTTCGATTTGTTGGTATTTACAACGAGATTTAAGATTCCAAACATTGTTTTCTAGCATGATGAATCTTCCATCCAGTGTAAGATCAGTATAAAATTGAGATTTTTTTCTAGATGCAATTTTTTCATCATAACCTAATTCGTTATTTATGCTAGACCATAATTCTTTAAATGACATACCTTCTTTTTCATTTAATAATTTATTGTATGCTATATCTATTGCTTTTAAACTCACTTATTACCCTCTCCTATTACGTAGTTATGATTATAAATAGAATGTCGTATAATTGCAACCTCTTTTCTATAAAAAAATACAATAATAGTAAAGTTTCTTTTATTCGGCGATAAAATCTCTTAAAAATTCACTTTTTTTCAGATTATCAATAAAAAATTGGGCAATTGTTCCTTGCAAAAGCATGGAAATAAAAGTGCCAGTTCCAAAGTTTCCTCTTAAGGCAACACCCATTATTAACATAATAATGTCAATAACAAGTCTTACCAGTTTAAACTGTTTATTTGTTTTTTCACTAACTATGACCGAAAATCCATCATAAGGACTTTTGCTAATCTGACTATTTACTCCTAGTCCAATGCCCAAACCAACAACAACTAAGGCTAGAAGCAGATAGATGTATCTATATACCATTAAATTGACAGGCAAGGCTATCCAACTGGTGAGTTTTATACCAACTGAAATAATAAATGGATAAAAAAGGTCTATTATACTTACTGATTTTTTATCAACAATAAAAGACAACACTGTAAACAAAACATTAGCCATAAAACTACATAATGCTAAGTCTAATTTTAATGTTTTTGATAACCCTACTTGAAAGGTGGTCATTGGATCTGTTCCTACATTAGCGCTTACAGCTAAATGTATTCCTAATCCTATCACCAGCCCACTGGCAATCATTATTAATACTCTTCTTAAATAACTTTTACTCATAAACAATAACTTTCCTTTTTTATTTTATTAAATAACTTTATAAAATCTTGATGATATTTCTCATCTACTTTTCTTAGTCTTTGATTAAATTGTAGTTCGTCAACAACTAAATCATTAAATGTATCAACAATCAAGTTACTTACTTCCACATTTTCTTGAGGCAAAAACAAATTAATCCTCAATATCTTATTTCGATATAAATCTACATAAATTTGAGCTGATCCAAAATCATAACTATCACTTAGACGAATTGTATACTTACTATCAGTATTGTAAACATACTTATAACTATGATAATTCTCAACATAGTCTAGCAAATCATCAGTAATCGACATTTGATAAACATCACCATACAAATTGGCTAAAGATTGAAGGATGCTTTCTTTAACATCAACATATCTAACTAATGGATCATAATCAACGATATTGATGATATTTCTTTTGATAATTTGATCCTTTAATAGTCTAGCCCTTTTACCTTTATCACAACTCCAATACAAAGAACCAGCATGCATACATTTTTGTTGTTTAATGTAGTAATTATTATCAGTTAAATGTAATTTATTTAACATAATTTCATCATTTTCTATATAAACTGGTAGTTGCATTCTTGCCAAAGCTTGGTAAATTACATTAATTTGATCAGTTGGATTATAGTTGTTCATGTATAAGAAAAAAGCATAGTTAAGTGTCCCCAAATCATTAAAAACTGTTTTACCATGGCTTTCCCTTCGACATAAACGAGTTTTTTCTATTTCCAATTGTGAAATATTGCATTCAGTATAAGCGTTACTTTTATTCCCTAAAATAATTGAATCATTATTGCGCCACACTAAAAAGACCAGACTATCATCAGGTATATTATTGATAATGTGTGCTTGTAAAGCTAAATTATGAAAAGGATTGATATTATCGCTATCCACAAAATATACTGTTTCTACCATTACAATACTTCCTTTGGAAAGAAAATTTTCTCATCTTCATATGAATCATTTTGCGATAAAGATGAAACAATTGTACTAACTGTTGAAAGTTCTTTAATTGAACCATCTTCTTCTAATACCCAAATACACTGAGATTTTCCAGAATATGGTTTATAAGGATTTTGGCTTTGATAATCTTGATGAAAATAATATCTTAAATCATAACCTTTTTCTAAACATCTCTGCTCAATTTCTTCTTTTTTATCCACTGATGTGTATTTGAAAAGATTTCTATTCAAAACTCTTTTAGCTAAATCAGCTAAAATTTGATCATCTATTTGACTCATTAAATTAAAACTATAAAAGCATGCTGAATCATCTAAAAGATACATTTCTTCATTTGATAATTGTTTTTTCTCTAACAATTGTTTAAACATTGGAAGTTTTAAGGCAATACCTTTATCTTGTTTATACAAATCAAATAAACGTTTAAATACCTTTTGTAGCAAAGTATCATAACTTCTACTAACTGGATGATAATACACTTGCCAGTACATATGATATCTAGCCATGATATAGTCTTCAATGGTATGCGTTCCACTGGCTTTAATTGTCAGCTTATCATCAGCTACTCTCATGGTTCTTAAAATTCTTTCTAAATCAAATTCACCATATTTAGTTCCTGAAAAATATGAATCTCTCAGTAAATAGTCCATCCTATCAGCATCCAATTGAGAACTAACCATTTGACATAATATTTTATTAGGATGAGTCCCATTTATAACACTTGCTACATCTGTTGGCAAGGTGTCTTTATACTCTTTTAATACTTTGTTAACTTCCGATTCTTCCTTAATGATTTGAATTGTATATAACTCATGATCACTATTCATAATTGCTTCAAAAGAATGAGAAAAAGGAGCATGGCCAACATCATGTAATAAAGCTGCTAATTTAACCGTTATTTTTTCATATTCTGTTAAAGTCCTACTTATATCTTCTACTTCATTAATCATTCTTCTGGCAATTTCATAAACACCTAAAGAATGAGCAAATCTTGTATGCTCTGAAGTGTGATAAACCATTGAAGTAGAACCTAACTGTTTTACTCTTCTTAACCTTTGAAATTCCCTTGTTTGAATACAATCCCATACCACTTTATCTTGTACTCTAACATAGCCATGTATTGGGTCTCTAAAAACTTTTTCTTCTGACAATGTGCTCATGATTAACCCTCCAATATATGTCTATTTTATCATAATATTTGTTATAATTGGTTTGTAATAAAGAAATACGGAGGTTTAAGAAAAGGAAGAAAGGAATAAAAATTCTTTTTATCTTTTTGGTGGTTGTTGCTGTTGCGATAGTAGTAGAGCCCTATACAAAATGGTATCATCGATTAGCTGATATTTTAATCTACAATAACCACAATCACTATCTTCCTTGTTCTGCTTTACCTGAATTAAATGAAGTTGAAGAAATTGTTTCTCAACATCAAGATGTTGTTGAACAAATAGAAAACTTATCTTCAGAAGGGAACATTGAATTCGTGATAGATTCAATGATCTGTCAGGGAAAGGGAAGCATTATTATTTTATTACGCTAGCAAAGCTGAAAGAAAGTTGATTGATGAAATACTACCAGACAAAACTTTTTTTGGTGTACCTGTTTCACTAATTAATCGTTAGCTTTGTCTTAAAATTAAAAGAAAACACATAAGAAAGGAGAAAAAGATGAATATTTATCAAAAATGTGTAGAATCTGCTGGTTATATCAAACAACTTGCTGATGCTAGTGGGGCTATTGGCATTATTTTAGGCAGTGGATTAGGAAATTTAGCTGAAGAAGTTGAAGATGCAGTAGTTATATCTTATAAAGACATTCCTCATTTTCCAATGACTAATGTTGTTGGACATGCTGGAAGACTGGTAATAGGAAAATTAAATGGTGTAAAAGTTGTCTGTATGCAAGGACGTTTCCATTTCTATGAAGGTTATGACATGAAAATTGTCTCAATGCCAGTAAGAGTTATGAAACTTTTAGGTGTTCGTTCATTAATTGTTACTAATGCTGCAGGTGGGGTAAATAGAAGCTTTAATGAAGGAACATTAATGTTAATTGATGATTTTATTAACTTTATGGGAGAAAATCCATTAACTGGTGAAAATGTTGAAGAGTTTGGTCCAAGATTCCCTGATATGACCTTAGCACTGGATAATAATTATAAAAAATTAGCTTTTGAGGCAGCTAAAGAATTAAATATTGATTTAAGAAAAGGAGTTTATATGTCCTTTAGAGGACCTAACTATGAAACTCCTGCTGAAATACGTTTTGCTGAAGTAATCGGTGCTGATGCTGTTGGAATGAGCACAGTACCAGAAATCTTAGTAGCAAGACATGCTAATATTCCAACAATCGGAATTTCTTGTATCACTAATATGGCAGCTGGTATTACTGGTGAAGCTTTAAGTCACTCAGAGGTAGAAGCAGTTGCTAAAAGAGTTAATAACGAGTTTAAAGCACTGCTCAAACTATTAATTACTAAAATGTAAAAAAGCACCTAAGTGCTTTTTTTACATATCTCTAGTTGCAATGATATCAATTCCAGTATCTAATATATTTTTTACAATTACTTGATTTGTTTTTACTGGCGATTTAACTACGATATCCTTTAAAAATCTTGAAGCTTCAATTAGCTTGTTTTTTGGTAAAGGTTTACTACTTTTAACAGGCAAGCAATTGTGAATGCCATTTTCAATTTTTACAATTGTTGTTAGTACTCTAGTTGGATTAAGAACTTCGTTTCTGCCATATTCGACTCCTATTTGACAACTGTGACCAGTAACTGAGTGGTCGTTATTTTCATCCACTAATAACTTACACCCTTTGGGACAACCAATACATATTAATTCAATCATAGCTTAATCCTCCTCAATAAATATTGTAATATTGTTTTTTTCATCTTTAATTAGACTTACTGGAATGTTAATTTTTTCTAATTCTGCTGGAATTACATATTCTCTTGGATATTTGCAAATAACCTCACCACTAGAATTAACTACTTTTATAACACATTTGCCCAATATTTTATTAGTTCTAAAAGAAATATCAATAAGCTTTTCGTCTATTGGTAAATGAATTTTCTGCGGTACAGTATAACTAATTGGTTTATTTACTTCTACCTTGATTTCTCTTTCGAAAGTTCTTTCATTTAACACATACTTGCAAGCAGCTAAAGCTGCTTTTTTTGCTTCCAAAGCTACATTATCAGCTAAATCATGAACCTGAACGACATTTCCACAACAGAAAATACCTTCTACTGAAGTTTCCATATTTTCATAGACAACTGGCCCTTTTGTTCTTTGATCAATTGTGATGTTTGCTTCCTTACTCAATTCATTTTCTGGGATTAAACCTATTGAAAGTAAAACTGTATCACACTCTATTTCTATTTCACTGTCCTTAATAGTGTTGTAAGCTTCATCTACCTTAGAAACAATGACTTTACTAACTCGATTATTAGTACATTTGATATCAGTAATTGTATGTGACAAATATAATGGAATGTTAAAATCTTCCAAACACTGTTTAATATTTCTTCTTAATCCTGCTGAATAAGGATTTATTTCTACACAAGCTAAAACTTTTGCTCCTTCTAAAGTCATTCTTCGAGCCATAATCAAACCAATATCACCGCTACCTAAGATAACAACCTTATTACCGACACTATAGCCATCCATATTCATGTATCTTTGAGCAGCCCCTGCGGTGTAAACTCCCGCTCCTCGATCTCCTGGAGTAGCAATTGCTCCTCTAGTTCTTTCTCGGCAACCCATCGCTAAGATAATTGCTTTAGCTGACAGTTTTTGGTAACCTTTGGTATTTAAGATATAGATATTTTTGTTTTCATCTAACTTTAAAACCATCGTATCTAGCATTATTTCGATATTAGTTTCCTTAATTTTTTCTATGAATTTGCCCGCAAACTCTGGTCCTGTTAATTCTTCTTTAAATAAATGTAATCCAAAACCGTTATGAATACATTGATTTAAAATTCCACCCATTTCTTTATCTCTTTCCACGACAAGAATTTTCTTTAATCCTTTTTCATAAGCTGTCAAGGCAGCGCTTAAACCTGCAGGACCAGCGCCGATAACTATTAAATCATACATTCTAGTAGTCACCTTCTTTCGCTTTATTCATTAGGATATTTGAGCCTTCCTTATCTAATAAAATTTCATTAAACTCAATATTTAACTTTTCTTTTAATATCATTGCCACTTTTTCGCCACAAAAACCTCCTTGGCATCTTCCCATGCCAGCATTGGTTCTTCTTTTTATTCCATCTATTGATTGGGGAGGAATTGGCGAGTTAAAACAATCTAAAATTTCTCCTTCGGTAACTTGTTCACAACGACAAATAATTCTACCATAAGCTGGATTTTTAGCTATCATTTCATTTTTTTCTTCAAAACTCAAATCTTTGAAATGAACTTTTTTTCTTGTTTCTTGATAATTCTCTTTTTTTACAAACTTTTCTTTAGTATTTAACCAGTCAATTACATGATAGCCAATAGCACATGCCGCTGTTAGTCCTGGAGAAGCCATGCCAGCTAAGTTATAGAAGTTTTTAACCGACTTACTTTCTTCAATAATAAAGTCTTGTCTATCACTTCTTGCTCTTACTCCAGCAAAGTTTCTGATATTCTCTTTAAAATTGATACAATCCATTGTTAAAGCTGATCTTTCTTTGATATAGTTTAAGACTTCACTTGTGGTCGCTAAATCTTCAAACTGAATAGTTTCAGCATCAGGACCAACAATCATATTGCCATGAACTGTTGGACAAACCGCTACACCCTTACCATATTTGCTAGGGCATTGAAATAAAGTCAAGTGAACCTTTTCTCCTTCACTTTTATCTAGTAAAAAATATTGTCCTCTAACAGGGATAATGGTGAACTCTTTTTCTCCAATCATCTCATGAACAATATCACTGTAAACTCCTGCAGCATTAATTATATATCTACATTTATATTGACCTTTACTTGTAGTAACAGTAAAAACATCATTTTCTTTAGTAATTGCTTTTACTTCATTGCTGAGTTTTAAATCAACACCATTTTCTACTGCCACTTCCACTAAAGCTATGGTATATCGCCAAGGGTCAATTATTGCACTTGTCTTAGCGTATAAAGACCCTACTACTTTTTCGCTTAATAAAGGTTCTAATTTTCTAGTTTCTTTTTCATCAAGAATATAGAGCTCTTTAACTCCATTTTGTATTCCTCTTTGGTATAATTCTTGCAGTGTTTGCACATCTTGCTGATTATATGCCAAAACAAGTGATCCATCATTGTTATATGGAACATCTAGTTTTTCACAAAGTTCTTTAGCCATTAAAGAACCTTCAACATTATATTTCGCCATTAATGAGCCTGGCTGTGGGTCATATCCAGCATGCATACATCCTGAATTAGCCTTTGTTGTGCCGTTAGCGACATCATTATGTGTTTCTAAAATAGCAATTGACATTTCATATTGTGAAAGCCAGTAAGCTGTTGAACATCCCACCACACCAGCTCCAATAATTATTACATCATACATATTGACTATCCCTTCTATACTTATCTAATTATATCACTTTATCCCCTAGTTATTAAAAGAGATTGCTATTAACTAGCAACCTCTTGAGTTTCTTCATTTTCCCTATTCTTTGTTTTTTCATCTCGATACATAAGGAAGGAAATGGTAAGTGGAAATCCAATCATTCCTATTAATCCAAACAACTTTAATCCTGCTATCATCGAAATTAAACTGACCAGTGGATTTAATCCTAATTTTGTTCCAACAATTCTTGGTTCAATAATATTTCTAATCACTGTTATTGTTGCATATAAGATTAGTACACCAAAACCTTTTAAAATATTGCCAAAAATCATTTCCACAAAAGCCCATGGAATTAATGCTGTACCAACACCTAATATTGGCAAAATATCCATTATCGCAATTAAAGCAGCTAACAAAATAGTCGGTTTTGTTTTTAATATCGTTAAACCGATTGCTAATTCAATAAATGTTATTCCCATAATAATGATATAAGATTTTAGAACATTTAAAATGTTTTCTTTAATGAATAGTGTTACATCTCCTAAGAAATCTGATAATTTTGTTGGTAAAACGCGATAGATAAATGCAACAATTCCTGCATAATCTAAAACGATATAAATAGATGAGACAACTGTCACCGTAACAGTTATGATTATCTTAGGGAATGAAGTAATCAATTCTTTGACGAAATTAATCAAATAAGTTGATATTGTCATAAGGATGGTTTTGATAGCTTCAAAAATTGATGAAGTAGCTTGGTTGAAAATATCTGCTACTTCTGCTGGTAACGATTCAGTTAAGTCAATAAAATAGTTATAAACAATATTTATTGCTGGTTCTAAATAGTTTGAATATAGCCCAGCATAATTAAAAGTTTTTACTGAGTTGACAGTAATTACTGAAGTAAGAGCTAATAAAAATACTAATACAATGTAAAATGCAACCAGTATTAGTATTAATCTCTTTCTTCCTGGTTTACCAAATATTTTTATGGCTATTTTTCTAACTAAATAAGCAATTGAAAACCCTATAATAAAAGGCATCATAACTGGCAATAAATACTTACCACTCAAATAAACAATAAATATAACACAACAGTAATATAGAAAATTTATTAAAAAATCTTTTTTTGTCATAAACATTACCTCATTATACATAATACTACATTTCTTTTAATAAGTGCATATTTATAAAAAAAATGTTAAAATGTATCGAGTGATTTTAGGAGGACTTTATGGAAAAGAAACCTGTTGTATTAGTTGTTATGGATGGCGTTGGCATTAATGAAAACTCTTTTGGCAATGCAGTAAAAAATGCTTATACCCCGACATTAGATAAATTGTGGACAACTTGCCCTGTTACAGCGATTGCTGCTCATGGTGAGGCTGTTGGATTGCCTTCAGATGGAGATATGGGAAATTCTGAAGTTGGACATAATGCTTTAGGATGTGGTCAAATATATTCTCAAGGCGCTAAATTAGTTAATGAATCAATTGCTTCAAAAGCAATTTTCCAATCAGATGTTTGGACTTCTTTAGTTAAAAATGCTAAAGGCAATACTTTGCATTTTATCGGCTTATTATCTGACGGTAATGTGCATTCTCATATTTCTCATTTAATTGCGATGATTACTCAAGCAAAAAATGAAGGTCTTTCAAAAGTTAGAGTTCATGCTCTGTTAGATGGTAGAGATGTTGGCCCTAGAACTGGCGAAATCTATGTTAAACAGTTAGAAGATGCAATGGCTAAATTAAATGATTCATCTTTTGATGCCAGAATTGCTTCTGGTGGTGGAAGAATGGTTGTTACCATGGACCGTTATGAAGCTAACTGGAAAATGGTTGAAGATGGCTGGAAAATTCATGTTGAAGGCGAAGGAAGACAATTTTCTAACGCAACAGAAGCTATTGAAACTTACAGAGAAGAATTAAACCTCGATGACCAATATTTGCCTGGTTTTGTAATTGCTGAAAACGGAAAACCAGTTGGAACTATTGATGATCATGATTCAGTTATTTTATTTAACTTTAGGGGCGATAGAGCTTTGGAAATCTCTAGAGCTTTTGACAACAAGGATTTACCTTTTATCAAGCGCAATAAATATCCATCAGTAATATACGCAGGCATGCTTGAATATGATGGTGATTTACATATCCCACATAACTATTTAGTAAACCCACCAAAAATTGAACATACAATGTCAGAATTGTTAGTAAAAGAAAATATTAATTCTTATGCTCTTAGCGAAACTCAAAAGTTTGGTCATGTTACTTATTTCTGGAATGGAAATAGAAGTGAAAAATTTGATGAAAAACTTGAAGTTTGGCAAGAAGTTCCATCAGATATTGTTCCTTTTGATCAAAGACCTTGGATGAAAGGTGCTGAAATAACAGATTTATTAATTGAAGCAATGAAATCAAAAAAGTATCAGTTTTTACGTGTTAACTATCCAAATGGTGACATGGTCGGTCATACTGGAAATTATGCTGCCACAATTATTGGGGTCGAAACTGTTGATCTAGCCTTAACTAGAATATTAAAAGTTGCTGATGAACTAGATTACACTGTTGTTATTACTGCCGATCATGGTAACGCTGATGAAATGTACCAAAAAAGAAAGAGTGAAGATGCACCAATTGTTCCTCTAACTTCTCATACTTTAAATAAGGTTCCATTTATTATTTATAACAATGATGTCAAAATTAAAGAAGGCAATTTTGGTTTAAGTAATGTAGCTGCTACTATTGTTAAATTATTAGGATTAAAACCACATGAAAAGTGGAATGAAAGTATTATTAAATAATGGTTGAAGCAGTATTTAATTTCTTTAGTGCTTTGGGAAGCGAATTTGCACTGTTTATGATTTCGATGATTCCTCTTATTGAATTAAGAGGAGCAATAATATTTGCTTCAGCTATCAACTTCCCTTGGTATAAGGCTTTGCCTATTTGTATTATCGCAAATATGCTTCCAGTACCATTTCTACTAATTTTTGGGATGAAAATTGTAAAATATTTAAAAACTACCAAACTTTTTGGTTCATTCTTTACTAAATATGAAGAAAAATTACATGCCAAAAGTGAAGAGGTTGAAAAATACGGGTTTTTCGCTCTAACTGTCTTTGTTGGTATACCTTTACCAGCAACGGGTGCTTGGAGTGGATCACTGGTAGCTACAATTTTGCAATTTGACTTTAAAAAAGGTTTATTATCAATCTTTTTAGGAGTTTGTATTGCTGCAGTTATTATGACCCTTGCTTGTTATGGTGCTTTTGGCTTTTTAAGATTGTTTATCTAGAAGACTTAATTAAAGTCTTCTTTTCTTATATAATTTAGATGGTGATTATATGAAAGTCATATGTTTTGAAAGAGTTGAAGAAGAAAATGGCTATCTAAGTGTCTGGTATCCATGTAATTTTTTTGTTGATGGACACAAGTTTTGGTGTGTAGAGCAATACTTACAACATCGTAAAGCCTTGATGTTTAATGATAACTATCGTGCTGATAAGCTTTTAAATGCTATAGATAAAAAAACGATTATGCAATACAGTAAAGGTATTACTAATTATGTTGACAAAGTTTGGAATGCTAGAAGGCATATCAATCTATATAAAGCCAATTATGCTAAGTTTTCACAAAATAACGATTTAAAAGAGTTGCTTTTAGCTACTGAAGATATCGTTTTAGCTAAGTGTGGCAAAACTGATAAAGTTTGGGGCACTGGTTTAAATTATGGTGACACTAGACTTTATAACCTTTCCAAGTGGGAAGGACTTAATTTACAAGGTTTTGCTTTGATGGAAGTAAGAGATGCATTAAAAAAAGAAGTCTAGCGACTTCTTAATCATTTCCTTCAGTAAGAGGGGGAAGAACATATATCTGTTCATTTTCTTTTGTAATTAAATATTTGCCTCTGGCAACTGAACTGACATAGTTTTCATCTGTCAGTTTTTCTTTTTGCAACTCTAAACTTTCCTTTTCGGCTTCTAGTTGAGCTAATTCTCTTTCCGATTCTCTAACGTCACTCAACAAAGAGAATGTTGTCTTTATTTCCCTTGTCATTTGATAATACATATATATCATGATGCCAATCATTAGTACGCTAATTAAAAATCTTAAGAATTTGCCTAATGGATTGCTCTTTTTCACTGTTTTCTTTTTCATCTTTACCACCTTTTGTCAAGTACCTTATTAAAGCATTATTTAATAGTTTTTTCAAGGACTAATATTTGATAAATATATGTCAATGTTATATTCTTAAAGTGTCAAGTGAGGTGTATTTATGTTTCCACTAATTTTACAATCAGATTTCGGTAGAGCTGATGGTGCAGTAAGCGCTATGTATGGTGTTGCTAACTGCGTTAATCCTGAAATTAGAATTTATGATTTAACTCATGATATTCCCCAATATGATATTTGGGAAGCTAGTTATCGATTAATTCAAACTATCAATTACTGGCCTAAAGGAAGTGTTTTTGTTTCTGTGGTTGATCCAGGAGTTGGAAGTGATCGAAAATCTGTTGTTGTTAAAACCAATAATGATACCTTTGTTGTTACTCCTGATAACGGAACCTTGACTCACATTAAAAGAGTGTTAGGTATTAAAGAAGCTCGCATTCTTGATGAAGAAATTAATAGACTTCCAAATTCAGGAGAAAGCTATACTTTCCATGGTCGTGATATTTACGCCTTTACTGGTGCAAGGCTTGCCACTGGTTTGATTTCATTTGAACAAATTGGTCCTTCATTTGATGTTGAAGAAATAGTTGAATTACCAGTAGCTAAAGCTGTCATTGAAAATAATGTTATTACTGGAACTATTGATGTATTAGATGTAAGATACGGTTCATTATGGACAAATATTCCTCGCAAATTATTCAAACAATTAGATATCAGTCATGGAGATAGAGTTGAAGTGGTGATTTCAAATAACACTAGAATTGTTTATAGTAATATCATGGTATATGCAAGAAGTTTTGCTGATGTTAATGTTGGTGAGACTTTATTATATGTAAACTCTTTAGATTGTGTCGCAATTGCTATAAATCAAGGAAGTTTTGCCAAAGCCTACAATATTGGTACAGGTATTACTTGGCAAATTAAACTTACAAAAATTGCTTGACACAAAAGGCTTTACTCAATAAAATAAACCCATAAGGGAAGATGTTTGTTTATTAAATGGCATCCTTTGTGGATGCTGTTTTATATTTTAGGCAATAACACTTTTGTGTTTATATATTGCAAGAAAAGGAGAAAAGGAGAAAATATGAAAAAAGAAAGTTTTGGAAAAATTCTATTGGGAAAATGGGATACTAAAACCATTGTTGGTGTAGCTATTGGTATTGCTTTATTTGGTGTATTAATGGTTTATGGATCAATTACTGTATTTACAAATACTAACTTATCTTTAGCTATGATTGTTCCTGTTATCGTTGGTGGTTTATTTGGACCACTTCCAGCTGCGTTAGCATGTGGTGTAGGAAACATTTTAGCTGACTTAATTGGTGGCTGGGGCTTCTGGATTGACTGGGCAATCGGTAACGCTGTATTAGGATTTATCGTAGGTAGTTTAAAACTTTATGGTGCTAATATTGATGAAGGTGTTTTCGATGTTAAGCATATGGTTATCTATGCTGTATTAGCAGTATTAGGCAATGTCATTGCTTTTGGTGTTGTTACTCCAATTGCAACGCATCTAATACAAGGTGGAGAATTAAAAATTACTATTGCTCAAGGTTGGGTTGCTGCAGCTTCTAACGCTACTGTATTGCTTGTAGCTGGTATCCCAATTTTAAAGGCTTTAGCAGCTAGAAATGCTCGTGGCACTAACTTAACAAAAGAATAATATGTCAAAATCGCCTATTATTGAATTTAAAGATTTCACGTTTAGATATTCATCTCAACTTGAACCTACTTTAAAGAATATAAATTTAAAAATATATGAGGGGGAAAAGGTACTTATACTTGGACCAAGTGGTTGTGGAAAAAGTACTTTGGCCAATTGTATCAATGGTTTAATTCCCTTCTCATATCCAGGCGAAATTCAAGGATCTTGTAAAATTGCTGGAAATGAAACATCGCATTCTAGCATTTTTAGTTTGAGTTCTGTTGTTGGAACAGTACTTCAAGATTCTGATGCTCAATTTGTTGGTTTATCTGTCGGAGGAGACATTGCCTATGCACTGGAAAACGATAACATGCCGCGAGAAGAAATGCTTCCACGTGTATTAAAATCTGCAACTCTTGTTGGTATGCAAGAGTTCTTAGAACATGTTCCTTACAATCTTTCTGGCGGACAAAAACAACGCGTTTCTTTAGCTGGTATCATGCATGAACATGTAAAAATTCTTCTTTTCGATGAACCTTTAGCTGCTCTTGACCCCCAAATGGGGAATCAAGCTATCGATCTAATTGATAAAATTCAAAAAAATAATAACTGTACTGTTATAATTATCGAACATCGTTTAGAAGATGTTTTATATCGTCCAGTTGATCGAATAATTTTATTAGAAGACGGACAAATTGTTGCAGATATGAGCCCTAATCAGTTGCTTTGTTCAAACATCATTGTTGAAAAAGGTATTAGAGAACCTCTTTACCTGCAAGCATTAAAAATGGCTGGATGTAATGTTACTATTGATGATAACCCATGCAATGTATTTGAAATCAATTTAGATAAATACAAAGACCAATTAATTTCTTACTATAGTAATGTTGATACTAATAAACCTTTAGAAGAGAAAAAAGTTGTTCTAAAGGTTAAAAATGTTGATTACTCTTATGATGACAATAAAGCTTTGGATAATGTATCTTTTTCCATTAATAAAGGCGATAAAATTGCTGTAATAGGAAAAAATGGAGCTGGAAAATCAACAATGGCTAAAATAATCTGTGGTATTCTTCGTCCTGATAAAGGTGAAGTTTATTTAGAAAACGTTAATTATCTAAACTACTCTATTAAAGAGTTAGGCCAAAAAATAGGTTATGTTATGCAAAATCCTAACCAAATGCTAGTTAAAGATATCATCAAAGATGAAGTTTCTTTAGGTTTAGTTCTTAATAATAAATCTGAAGATGAAATCGAAAAAAATATTAAAGAAGCATTAACAAAATGTGATCTCTGGTCTATGAGAAATTGGCCCGTTTCTGTTGTCAGTTACGGCCAAAAGAAAAGAGTTACTATCGCTTCTATTTTAGCTATGAATCCTGAAATCATTATTTTAGATGAACCTACCGCTGGTCAAGACTATCGAGTATATACTGAGATAATGTCTTTTTTAGAAAAGTTAAATAAAGATTTTGGTATCACCATACTTTTTATTACTCATGATATGCACTTAGCGATTGAATATACTGATAGAGCTATTGTTTTTTCTGATGGTAAATGTATTGGTGATGATTCAGTGTTTAAAATATTATCAGACAATGACATTATTGAACGAGCAAATTTAAAACAAACTTCTCTTTATTCATTAGCTACAAGATTAAAAATTAATCCTGAAAGTTTTATTGAATCATTCATTGTATCAGAAAGGAGAAAGCGTCATGAAAAATTTTAATATTATTAATTTGACAAAAGGCAAAACTTTTATACATCAACTTTCTGGTACTACCAAAGTAAGATTGTTTGCTGCTTTAATGGTGTATGTCATGATGTCTTTTGACCTGCCTATAATCTTACCATTGTTTATTTTTTCAATTATTGGATTAATTTCTTTAAAACCAAGTTGGAAGACAATTAGACCAATAATATTTTTTGTTGTCTTTTTAAATGTGCTTAATATCATCTTATATTGGTTAGCTGATCCTCATTGCGGATTTGAATATACGGCTGATAAAACTGTTCTATTTGCATATACAAACTATCTTGTTGTTACTAGAGGAACTCTTTGGTTTCTATTAGTTAGATTATTAAAAATGTTGACTGCTTTTTCAACTTCCTTAGTTTTTATTATGTCTATTACTCCAAGCGAACTAGCTGCTGGCTTAACTTCTTTAGGGTTTACTTACAAGCTTGGAAGCATCGTAGAAATTGCTTTTAGATATATTCCTGACATCTCAAGAGATTATGAAAATATCGCAATTTCAATGCAATGTCGAGGTTTAGAGTTAGATGCTAAAAAGACAAAAGCTATAGAACGTTTAAAACAAATGGTAATTATATTGATTCCTTTAATTATTACCTCTTTTGATAGAGTGGGCAATATTTCTAATGCCATGGATTTAAGGGGTTTTGGTAAAGGAAAGAAAAGGTCATATTATTCTGAATATCCTGAAAGAAGAAACGACAAAATATTTAAATTAATTTATTGTTTAATTGCACTATTCTGTGCTTACTATATTATCTCTGGGCTTATCACTCCGCGTGTGCCTAAGATGTGGATATATTGGAGGTGTTTATGAAATATCCAACTATTTGTATGATGACAGATTTTGGTCCAGACAACAGTAGTGTTTGTACTATGAAAGGTGTCTGCAGCAATATTTGTCCTGATTTAATTACTACTGACATTACTCATTCTGTTACCCCATTTAACACTTGGGAAGCTAGTTCTCAACTTAAGTTTGTTGTACCGTTTTGGCCTAAAGGAACTATCTTTGTAAGTGTTGTTGATCCAGGGGTTGGAACCAAAAGAAGAGCTTGTGTTGCTAAATTAAAAGATGGCAACTACATTGTTACTCCAGACAATGGCACTTTAACTCACGTTTATTATGAAATTGGTATTGAAGAAATTAGAGAAATTGATGAAACAGTTAATCGACTTCCATCAACTAGGGATACTTCAATTTTCCATGGTCGTGATTTGTTTGCTTATTGCGCTGCTAAATTAGCAGCAAATATTATAACCTTTGAAGAGGTTGGTCCTGCTTATCCAGTTGAAGAAGTTGTCTTACATGACACTTTTTACAATCCTATTATCAAGGAAAATCATGTTGAAGGAAATATTATTATTGTCTTTAAACATTTTGGTAATATCTTTACAAATATTACTTATAAAGATTTCAAAAAGGCAGGATTTGTTGAAGGTGATTATGTCGATGTCAAAATCACTTATAAAGATGAAATCAAGTTTAATGAAAAAGTATTATTCCATAAATCATTTGGCTATGTTGAAACCAGTCAGCCAATTATCTTTAGTGGTTCTATGCTGGACATTTGTTTAGCTTTAAACCAAGATAGCTTTGCGAAAAAATATGGCATTACTTCTGCTGGAAAAGATTGGAAGGTAGTATTTACCAAATGAAACCAAGTATTGTATGGCAAACTGACTTTAGTTTAACTTGGGGAGCAGTAAACACCATGCGTGGTGTTGTTAAACAGATAGATAGCGAATTAGAATGTTTTGATATAACTCATGATATTGAACAATTTAATGTCCTTGCTGCTTCTAGAGAATTGGCATTTGTTGTACCCTTTTGGCCTAAAGGCACTGTCTTTGTAAGTGTTGTTGATCCAGGAGTTGGAACAAAAAGAAAAGCTTGTGTTGCCAAATTAAAAGATGGTAACTATGTAATTACTCCTGATAACGGAACTTTAACTCATGTTTATTACGAAACAGGCATTGAAGAAGTAAGAGAAATTGATACAACTATCAATAGATATAAAGGAACTGAAGATGTCTCCGTTTTCCATGGCCGTGATATCTTTGCTTATACTGCTGCTAGACTTGCTAGTGGAATCATCTCTTTTGAGGAAGTTGGTCCTGCTTATCCAGTAAGCGAAATAATTATAGAGGACTATAAATATGTAAAAGCAACTGTTACAAGCATTAATATTAAGGGAATTGTTATCAGTGTATTAGATCCTTTTGGTTCAATAGTTTTTAACATATTGACTAAAGATTTCATCAAAATTGGCTACAACCATGGTGATGTTGTTCATGTTAAAATTAGTCATAATGATAAAGTTTATTTTGAAGAAGATGTTCCATATGAAAAATCATTCGGTTATGTTGACTTAAATAAACCTGTCTTATTTAATTCTAGTAGTAATTATATTTCTATAGGTTTAAATCAAAATAGTTTTAGAGATACCTATCACATAAAAGAGGGTAAAGACTGGGTTGTAGAATTATCAAAATAAAAAATTTAAAATCAGTTAAAAGGGTTTATCCATAAAACTAAGGAATTAGATTAAAGGTTAAACTCTTTTTTCCTTTAATTTAAATTTTTACTTTTAACTATATACTTTAAAAAACTGTTCTTATTGAACAGTTTCTATAAATTTATTTTTAGTTATATCACAATTTACTTGTTTAAGGTGCTATCACATAAAATATCTTTCAATGAGTAAATCCATTACCATTAATTTCTTTGTTTAAGATTATTCTAAGAAATATCTCTGTTTCTCTTCTAAAGTCAGTTCTCTACCATTAAGCATTTCGTTTGCTGAAAATATCATGGTATTAAGATCAGTATGATGAATAACATAACAAGTGCTACTGAATTTATCAATACCCGTATACATAATTTCTAACGCCTCACCATTTTCAGATGAAGAAAGAATCTTAATATCCTTTTGAAATTTTAACACTACTTCATTACTGTCAATATCATAGACTATATTGTCTTTAGCTCTAACACGATGATTCCCGAATAACCAATATTTTTCTTTAGAAAATTTACTATTATATAATTCAATATATTCATAATATCCTATTTGCCCTTTTAAATCTCCACTATATAAATCGTAAAAACTATTTAAATCGTCCTCTTTATTTTTGCTTATATTTATTTTTCTTGTATACAATAAGCTATTTTCTTCATCTACAAAATATACAAAATTATATTCAATACTAATCAAATAATCTATATCTAAAGTATAGGCATTTTTACATTGTCCTGTTTTTACATTTCTTATTTCTACACCCATTATTCCCTCTGAAGTATAACTAGGCGCATCTTTCTTTTCACAACGATAGATAATCAACATATCATTTCCATCATGGATTAATTGATAGCCAAGACCAACTATTTCATATCCATTTTCATCAAATTCAAATTCGTGTTTACTAAGGTTTGTAGAGATATTCCATAACAATTCATGACTTTTCCCATCTAACACAAAAAGCGAATCGATGTATTTATTATCAACATATTTATACACTTCAACTATCAACGCATCTACTTGTTTAGAATATGATATATTTTTACACTCATAAGTTTTCATGGCTCCTTCATCAGCCTTACCATCTCCATTAAAATCTGGAATGAAGGTAATAGTTTCTATAAATTCTCCACTGCTGCCATTAAATACTTTCGTCACTGCATATTCATCTTCTACTTCTTTTGAAAGATTATTAGTTCCAAAAACAAATACTTCATTATGTCCAAGGCTTACAGTTTGATTTATAAAGACTGGTATATCATATCTATGTAACACCTTTCCGGTTTTTGCATCATTAACACATAAATATTTATTAAAAGAAGTTGTGGTAGTGTAAGTAAAAACCGTTTCTCCGCTCAAAGATAAGGTGGTAAAATTATCAAGAGTTCTCGCATTTGTTTCCTTTAGCGAAGTAATAATCTCCATCGAAGATGAATTGCCAGCCATATAGACACGGATAATATTTTTCCCGCTAGCAATAATATAATCATCTCTTGTTGCATTTCCATAACCATCTTTACAGAAATATTGTGCATTTTCTAAATTGAAATCAACATTGAGTTTTTGTAAAAGTTCACCTGTATTGGCATTAAATAACATAATCATGTTTTTCACTGTTGAATAGGCTAATATCTTAGTTCCATCCACATTGAAACAAAAACCATCCAAAGGAATTGACTGATTATCCATACAGCAAATGGTTTTTTTATTGTCAATATCATAAATAAAGACATTACCAGACTTAGTAAGAATTCCCAAAATAGGTTTTTGTGGATTAATGTTTATATTTTTAAAATATCCCTTGTCGAAATCAGGATAAAAAAGAATATTGTTTATTTTTTCACTTGCGGTATCCCAAACAACCACATAAGGACTATAAAGCGATACGATATAATTTCCATCTGCTGATGAATCAATACAAATTGCCATTTCTTCATTTGGAACACTAAAGTCATACCAAGTATATTTAAAAAACCCGTCATCTCGATATTGCGCTAAATCAACTGAATATGTGTGACGAATCAATTTGGAATCATAAAGATATAATTTATTGTCGCTATTTATTGCTAAACATATTGTACTATAAGCCTTGATTGATGACAGTTCGTTTTCACCACGATAAATATTATGAATTGAAAAATAATCACTAAGTCCAAGTGCACTTTTCTCTTCATCACTTAAATCGTTATACTCTTTCTGTGCCTTATCCTTGTAAGTCATCTCATCAAAAGACACTTTATACATTAAATCATCCACATCAGCATCAAGATTCAATTTACCATCTGTTTTATTATAAAATAATATCTCATCACCATTTTTAATTGCCAGATAATCTAATAATCCTATGTATTTTGTATAAGGTATATTAATATCGTATATTGCTGAATACTGGTCATTAGCACCATAAATCAAGGCATTATAAAGAGCACTTACTGCTTCATCAACAATTGGTCTATCTGGATTGTTGCCATCTTTTGGCAAGGCTTCAAGTGATAATAATAATGATAGATTTTTATTGCCATTATCTAACGCCTCATTAGCTGACTGGGCCAGCCACTTTGATTCAGCTATTAAAGCACTGTTTCTTTCATTGGTAATTTGTTCATTTTTAAAAATTACATATGTCAAAAAACTCGCTAACAAAACAAAAGCACAAGCGATAGTAGTCAGCATAATCTTGTTTTTTCTTATACGATCTCTTTGTTTTAAATCATCATAATTAACCCCAAGCATTGGAGCCAGTATTCTTAGTTTTTCGTTATTAAGTTTTTTAAGTGATTCTTGTATTGAAGTCGCCCTTACATCAGCAGCTAAAGGTTCTTTTTCTACTTGAACACCATCAATAGTTTCATAGCGTAAAGAATAAGGGAAAGAATCTTTTGGTTCTTTTTCTACAAGAATGGCTAAAATATGATCTCTTCTACCTAAGGAGATGAAATAATCCAGTTCTTCAAGACACCATTTTGATTTTAAATATCTTGGCGAACAAATGCATATCAACCATTGAGAATCTCTAAGAGCTGCACGAATTTCTTCACCTAAATCTGATGAAAGTTGTAGTTCTTCTTGATCGCGAAAAACCCTACCCATTTTAGAAACGCCTAAAGTTTCCTTAAGTGAAGATGGTATATGATAGTTTTCAATCATTGAATGTAGTTTTTGTGCTATTTCTTGATCTGGACTTTCATGACGATAAGAAATAAATGCGCTGTATGTGTATGTTTTCATGGCTACATTATACATCATCATATTGATTGATGCACATAAATAAAATAGGTTAAATTATTTTTATTAAGTGTCTATTCTTGGTTGTTTCAATTTTGTCATTTTTTCATCCCACATATCAAATATGCTCTTTTATTTTTTAAAAACAATACACAATGGTTATATAAAATATGGTTAAAATTAATTTTCCCTTTCATTTTGTTCTATTTTATATTCTTCTAAAACTTCGTATAAAATACTTGCATCATTTTTTCTTACCATTTCTTTAATATCTAACACTTTAATTTTCATTACTCTATTTCCATAGGTGATTTCAATAATATCACCAATATTAACTTCTTTTGAAGGTTTGGCAATTTTACCATTTATTGTGATTCTTTCATTAACTGCTAATTCTTTTGATACAGTTCTTCTTTTTAATATTCTTGCTACTTTTAAGTATTTATCTAATCTCATAAATTGTTAATCACCTCCAATACCTTCGCAATTCTACTCATGTAGTTCTTTTTCTTTTCGAAAACTAAAATGATTTGACCTTTTATATACCTTAATTTAATCTCGCTAGAGATTTTTGATATTTTTTCAAAAAATCTAACTCCATCAATGGTTGATGAATATTCTTGTGTCAGTACAATTCTATTTTCTTTTTCATATTCATCATAAGAAGATATTCTATCACTATTTAACATCAGTTCTAATTTTTTCTTTTCAAAAAGGTTGGTGATTGTTACTGGCAGTTTGCCGTAGTAGTCTCTTAATTCTTTTTCATAATTGATTAAATCTTTTTCTTTATTTATTATTGCTAGTTGTTGATAAATTTCAAGTTTTTCCATATCTTCGCTAACAAATTGACTTGGAATATAACCATCCACTTCACTAACAGTATTTCTTGATTCTTCAATTTCCTCTTCAATAATTCCTTTTTGTCTATTTATTGCTTTATTTAGCATTTCTAAATATAAACTCATTCCTATGGTGTTAATAAAACCAGCTTGTCTTTCACCTAACAAATCCCCTGCTCCTCTAATGGTCAAATCTCTCATCGCAACTTTATATCCTGATCCTAATTCTGTGAATTCTTTAATAGCTTGAAGTCTTTTGGTCGCAGTTTCTGATAGTTGTTTGTTATCTCGATACATCAAATAAGCGTATGCTATCTTGTTACTTCGGCCAACTCTTCCTCTAATTTGATAAAGTTGAGCCAGTCCAAATCTATCTGCATCTTCAATAATAATAGTATTAACATTTGGTATATCAATTCCTGTTTCAATAATGGTAGTACAAATAAGAATGTTAAACTCTTTGTTTACAAAGCGATACATGACATCTTCTATTTCTTCTCTGTTCATTTTACCATGACCAACTGCTACAGTAGCATTTGGTACCATTGTTGATATTTTTCTTGCTACATTATATATATTGCTGACATTGTTGTACAAGTAAAAAACTTGTCCACTTCTAGCTAGTTCTCTAGAAATAACTTCTCGTATTAAAGAATCATTTTTTTCAACCACATACGTTTGAATTGGCATTCTATCTTGTGGAGCTGTATCTAGTTGTGATAAGGACATAACACCAACTAGTGACATTTGTAGTGTCCTAGGAATAGGGGTTGCACTTAGTGATAAAACATCAATGCTTTTTTTATATTCCTTTATTTTTTCTTTGGCTTGAACACCAAATCTTTGTTCTTCATCAATAATTAAAAGTCCTAAATCAGCAAACTTAACATCATTACTAATGATGCGATGAGTTCCAATTAAGATATCTATTTTACCTTCTTTTAATTCTTTAATAATTTGTTTTTGCCCAGAAGGGACAACATATCTATTTAACAGTTTAATCTTGACAGGAAAACCTCTAAATCTATCAACAAAAGTATTGTAATGCTGTAAAGATAAAATCGTTGTTGGGCATAGATATGCTACTTGTTTTAAATCTTTAACTGCTTTAAAAGCTGCAACCATCGCTACTTCTGTCTTACCAAAACCAACATCTCCACACAATAATCTATCCATTGGTCTAGGTTGTTCCATATCATATTTAATTTCTGCAATTGCTTTTTCTTGATCTTCAGTTAGTTGATATGGGAAATTAGCTTCAAATTTTCTAATGTACTCATCATCCTTACTGAAAGCATGACCAATATTTTCTTCCCTAGCAGAATATAGTTCTACTAACCTTTCTGCAATATCATTTACCTCAGCTTGAATTTTCTGCTTATTTCTTTCCCAACTTTTACTGCCTAATTTACTTAATCTAACACCAACACCTTCAGCAGCTAAAAACTTTCTAACCAACTTAAATTGTTCAAGTGGAACAAGTAATAAATCATCATCCTTATATCTTATTTGTAGATAATCTCGGTGTTTATTTTGAATTTCTTTAGTTACTATTCCTTCATATTTTCCAATGCCATGTTGATTATGAACAACGTAGTCTCCGATTTTTAAATCATTATATGACTCTAATACTACTGCTTCTTTAAACTTATTCTCGTATCTTCCTTTAACAATTTTTACACCAAATAATTCTTTAGCGGTTAAAACCATTATCTCTTCATAATTAAATCCTTCAAAAAGTTCTACATCAGTAAACTGTACGTAATCATCTAGCTTTAACTTTTCATGATTAAAAGCACTTTCCAAAATTTCTCTTTGAGTTTTATTTATTGATAAGATAATTTTATTTCTTTTTGCTAATCTAACTATTTCTTCGACTACTTTATCTAAAGGTAGCAAAGGAAAATAAGTCATCTTTACCTTTGACTTGATGCTATCAAGACTGGCAAAACTACTTTTGATATGATAAGGTTTGTGTTTTTCAATAACTCGATCAAAATCATCAAAAACACTATAGTAATTTAATCCTAAATCATTGTTGTAAAGTTCGTTTATATATTCATAATTTTCATTTAAAACTAAATCTAGATTAGCTCTTACATCAGCATCAGTCGAGATAATTACTTGTTTATTTTTTACATAATCAAGTAGTGAGGCGATATTTTCTTTAAAACATTGGTAACGATACAAATAGTGTTCGAAGATATTGTTTTTTAGATAGTTAATATCTCTTTCAATATTGTCTTTTAATGTCGCAAAGTTTCTTGCTTTTTTCTTGTCTTTTTCTAATTGTGTTTTTATTCTTTGCTCGAAAGTTGAAAAATCTTCATCGAAGATTAAAAGCGATGCTGGGACAATTTTACAGTTTTCAACTTGTTTTATTGTCCTTTGAGTTGAAATATCAAAATAGCGAATGGAATCTATTTCATCATCAAAGAATTCTATCCTTATTGGTTTTTCATCTTGAATTGAAAAAACATCAATTACTCCCCCTCTTAAAGAGAAGGTTAAGGGTTGATCTATTCTAGCTGTTTGTTTGTAACCACTTTTTATCAAATCATTTCTTAAACTATTCATGTTATATTTTTGGTTAATCGATAGATTTAATATTAGTTTTTCAAAACTTTCTTTTCTTGGCAAGTATCTAATAATTGCCATTGGATGAGTGATGATTATTTTTGGCTTTTCATCTAAGCACAAAGTCGTTAGTACTTCCATCTGATTGGCATACATACTAGGAGAAGCTGCTACAGCTTCTACTCTTAACGATTCTTCCATAGTGAAAAGCAGCACATCATCCTTTAGTAGGGGGTATAACCGATAATAAAGTTGTTGTGCCGAGTACATATTGCCTTTTACGACAATTTTAGTTTCTTTTTGTTGTTGAAAGCTAGCAGCTAAAACCAAAGTTTCTTCTGTTTCTGTTAACCCGTTTATCTTTTCAATATTTTTATTAAGGGCTAACACCGCTGGGTCTTTCTCTAACAATTGATAAAAATTAATCATCTGCTTCCTTTTTGTTATACATATTCATCACTTTATCAAAAGGCAAATTAATAAAATCAATTGCTGCCAAAGCTGCTTTTTCTACTGCTAATTTAAAAGCGGGTAAGTTTTCTTTTTCAATTTTTCCTAATACATAATCAGATGTTAGAATCAAAGGGTTTTTTTCAATTCCAATTCTTATTCTAGGAAACTCCTGTGTTGTTATATTGGTAATAATACTTTTCATACCTTTATGACCACCAGATGAACCTTTTGATCTTAGTCTAATTTGACCATAACTTAAATCCAAATCATCATAAATTACTACTAAATCCTCTTGAGGATTAAGTTGATAATAATTAATTGCTTTTCTAACAGCTTCCCCAGAATTATTCATATAGGTTTGTGGTTTCATTAAAAGAACATGTTGACCTTTATATATTGTTTTTCCAATTATTGAATTAAATGCTTTTCGATTCATTTCCACATTTAACTTATCAGCTAAAATATCCATAGCTAAAAACCCAGCATTGTGTCTGGTGTTTTTATATTCTCTTCCTGGATTTCCTAAACCTACAATTAACTTCATTTTTTCACCTTTGGATTTTTATTTTACACTATTTATCTTTTATGTCAATGATGTCATTTATTATATAATAGCCACACATTATTCCTGCTGTTGCTGGAACAAACATCATTGACCCCAAATTTTCTTTTTTCGCTTCACTCATTTCTAATGGTTTTTCTTCGGAAAAAACTACTGGAATATCCAAAGAAACATCATTTTTTCTTGCTAATGACCTTAAAGTTTTAGCCATTGGATCATTCTCTGTTTTAGAAAGTTTTGTGATAAAAACCTTCTGTGGGTCCAGTTTTCTAGCCATTCCTAGACACGATATTAACTTGATGTTATTTCCCAGGCAATATTTCCATAAGTCAATTTTACTACTTATAGTATCAATAGCATCAACAACATAATCTACTTTTTCACTAAATATTTGCCCGATATTTTCTTTAGAAAAGAATAAATCGTAACTAATTATTTCTAACTTAGGATTGATACTTAAAAGTCTATCTTTCATTATCTTTGTTTTTCTTTCCCCAATTGTTTTTTCGCTAGCTATTATTTGTCTATTTAGGTTTGAGATATCAACCTTATCATGGTCTATCAAAACTACTTTTTGTATTCCACTTCTTACCAGTGCTTCACAAGCATAGCCACCAACACCACCAAGACCGACAATCATTACCGTTTTACTTTGAATTAAGTCGAAGTTTTCTTTACCAATCATATTTATTGTCCTACTATTGTCCACTTAAAAACTCCTTTACATCTTCAAATATCTTTTCTAAGTAATTCTCTTCTTCAATATCATACCAATCAACCTTCATCTGATTATTGAACCAAGTGTATTGTCTTTTGGCAAATTGTCTAGTATGTGTTTTGATTTTTTCAATACACTTTTCTAAAGGTTCCTGATTTAAATAATACGGTACCATTTCTTTATAACCTATAGCAGTAAAACCTTGGCTTTTTAATGGGTACTTACTAAATAATGTATTAATTTCCTCAATCAAGCCTTTTTCCATCATCTTATCAACTCTTAAATGGATTCTTTCTTTTAATCTTTCCCTATCCATCGTAAGACCAATTATTTTAGCATCATAAATCATAACACCTTCTTGTTTTTCTTCCTGGTCAGATTTTTTTATCCCACTTTCCACCATAACCAGAGCTCTAATCACTCTCTTTCTGTTATTTGGATGAATTGCTTTAGCTGATTTTTCGTCTAACTCTTTTAATCTCTGATGTAATTGTTCGTTGGTAAAATCTTTATATTTATGTTTGTCTATATTGTTGGAGATTTTTACAAACTCATAATCATATAAAAGCGCTTTAATATATAATCCTGTTCCTCCAACTACAATAGGAATTTTCCCTTTTTGTTTAATTTCATTAATTTTTTCTCTAGCATCTTTTTGGAAAGTAGCCACATCATATCTATCGGTTAGCTCTTTATAATCTAATAGATGATGTACGATTCCTTGTTTTTCATCTTCAGTAATTTTTGCACTTCCAATATTCAATCCTTTATAGACTTGAATGCTATCACCATTGATTACTTCACCATCAAAACGCTTTGCTAATTCAATTGATAGTGATGACTTGCCCACTGCTGTAGGCCCTACTATAACGATAACTTTAGGCACGTTTAAACTCCTTAATCAAATCTTTTTCACTTATGGCTATCATTGTTGGTCTACCGTGTGGACAGTTAAATGGTTGATTACATTTTGAAAGTCTTTCTAAAAGTTTTTTACTTTCTTCCATTGATAAATATTGATTAAAACGAACAGAACTATGACAAGCTATTGAAGCAATTTTCTCTTTTCTAATATCAATTCTACTCATCTGTTTATCTTCAACTATTTCATTTATTAAATGCTGGATGAAATGGAGTTCATCAATTTGTTCAAAGAAATCTGGCACTTCGCGTGTAACAATTGAATTCATTGAAAATTGTTCAAATTTTAATTTTATACAATCTAATTGTTGGTTGATTAAATCTAGTTGGTTAACGATTGCCGGGCTTACTTCAATTACTAAAGGTAGCAGCAAGTGCTGAGTTATAACACTCTTTTCCATTATCTGATTTTGTATTTCCTCGTACATGCATCTTTCTTGAGCGGCATGTTGGTCAATGATGTATAAATTTTCTTCATCATTAGCCAAGATGTATTTACCATGCAATTGGGCCAAATACTTAAATCTATATCTTTGTCCAGGTTCTATGTATTCTAATATTTCTTCTTGAACAATATTTAAGTTGGGTTGCACAAAAGACTTATAGGCTTCTTCTTTTGTTAATTCTGTTTCTCTTTGTTCACGGTCTTGCTTTGAACTAGATAAGTTTTTAAGTAATAAATCACTTGGAGTCATTTCCTTTTTTAAAACTTCTCTAATTCCATTGGTGATTAATTTATACAGTTGTTTTTCCTTAGAAATTCTGATTTCCCATTTAGAAGGATGAACATTAACATCTACCAATTTATAATCAACAGCTATATTAACAATCGCAATTGGAAATCTATCAGACATCATATAGCCCTTATATCCTTCGATAATTGCTTTTTGTATTTGATAACTTTTAATGATTCGTCCATTAATAAAACAATTGATATATTGTTTAGTTGCTCTGGTTATTGCAGGATCAACTATGTATCCAGTTACCTTAAAATCATAATCTTCAAAATCAATAGCAATGCATTTTCTAGCTACAGCAACCCCATAAATTGCCATGATTGCCTCTTGCAAAGACCCTGAACCGTTGGTCTGTATTTTTGCTTGTTCATCATTAGTTAATTCAAAAGATATTTCAGGATGAGATAAGGCCATTTTAGAAATTAAATCTAATATTAAATTTAATTCAACATTAGCGCTTTTTAAATGTTTTAAACGAGCAGGTGTTTTATAAAACAATCCTTCTACCTTAATCGTTGTTCCTTCTGGCGCACCAAATGGTTTAGCTTCAATAATTTTCCCATATTCCACTCTTACTAAAGTTGAATCATTTCCATCATTTGTTGTTAAAGAGACCTTACTTACCGAAGCTATTGAAGGCAAAGCTTCACCTCTAAAACCCATTGTGTTTATTTGCCACAAATCATTTACTTCTGAGATTTTGCTTGTTGCATGACGACTAAAAGCAGCAGTGGCATCTTTTTTATCCATTCCACAACCGTCATCTGTTATCTCGATGTAATCTAGACCACCATTTATCAAACGAATTTCTATTCTGGTAGCTTGAGCATCAATTGAATTTTCAACAAGTTCTTTTACTACTCCCATCGGTCTTTCAACGACTTCTCCTGCTGCAATCATATTTGATAAAAGTTCGTCTAATATTCTGATTTTACTCACTCTTTCTTACCTTCCGTTTTATTTTTCATCAGTGCTATTAACTGTAATGCTTCAATTGGCGTTATATTATTTGGATCAACCTTTTTTATAATGTCTTCTATTTCTTTTATATGACTAGGAATTTTTTCCATCACAATAATTTGAGATTGGTCATTTCTATGCTTTTTACTCTGTTCAAAACCCTTTAATAATTCTTTTGATCTTTCTATTACACTTTCAGGAATTTTAGCCAAGGATGCTACATGAACTCCATAAGAGCGATCAGCTTTACCGTCTTTTACTTTGTACAAAAATGTAATCTGTTGATCTTCTTCATGAACTTCTACATTCTTATTTCTTACTCGTTCCATATTATTTTCTAAAGCTGTTAATTCATGGTAATGGGTGCTAAATAATGTTTTTGCTCCAATTGCTGCATCAATGTATTCCAACATTGCTTGAGCTAAAGCCATGCCATCATAGGTAGAAGTACCCCTTCCAATTTCATCAAATACTATTAAAGAATCTTTTGTAGCATTTTGCAAGGCGTTATTTGCTTCTAACATTTCTACCATAAAGGTTGATTGCCCAGATAAAATATCGTCAGTTGAGCCAATTCTGGTAAATATTTGATCAAAAATGGGTAAAATAGCGCTTTTAGCTGGAACATAACATCCTATTTGAGCCATTATTGCGATAAGTAAACATTGCCTCATATAAGTGCTTTTACCACCCATATTAGGTCCTGTGATAATTAATGTTGTAATATTATTGTCCATATAGATATCATTAGCAACATACTTCATGTCTTTAAATGAATCCAATATCGGATGTCTACCATTTTTAACATCCATGATGCCTTCGTTAGAAAACTGTGGTCTAACATAGCCGTGATTGCTACTTATTACTGCTAAAGCATAGTTAGCATCAGCAATTCCTAACGCTATGGCCAATTGTTGCATACTTGCTAATTTAGTTTTAATTTTTGCGATTAAATCAACAAACAATTCGTTTTCTAATTTAATCGCTTTCTCTTGAGCATGTAGAAGAATGTTTTCTTGTTCTTTCAATTCGTCGGTAATAAACCTTTCTCCAGTAGTTAGGGTCTGTTTTCTTTGATAGCCCCACTCTTCTTTTATTTGACTTAATGCTCCTTTTGATATTTCAATATAATAACCCATAACTCTGTTATAGCCTATTTTTAAGGTTTTTATTCCTGTTTTTTCTTTTTCTTTTTGTTCTAATGTAGCCAGCCAATTTTGACCGTTTCTTTGAATCTCTCTATAGTGGTCTAACTCTGTATTATAACCATCCTTAAAAACTCCACCATCATTAACATACACTGGCACATCTTCATTTAAACTTCTGGATAACAAATCATAGATACTCTCACATAAATCAAGATTATCATATTCTGGATATATTTTACTGTCTTTTAATATTGAATAGATATTTGGGGCTACTTCAAGTGATTTTTTAAGCCTAATACAGTCTTTTGGATTTGCTGAACCATAAGCCACTCTAGCTACAATTCTTTCCAAATCATATAACTCACTTAGGCTTTCTTTTAATTGTTCTCTTTTTAAAAAGTTGGTATTTAAATAATCAATAAAATCTAGACGTTGATTTAATAATTTTTCATTTCTTAAAGGTTTTGAAACCCATTTTTTCAAAGTTCTTGAACCTAAGGCACTTCTAGTCTTATCTAAAAAAGACCATAGAGTAATTGACTTGTTAGCTGTCCTTGATGGTTGTACTAATTCAAGGTTAGTTATTGTTGCATAATCCATTTTAAGAAAATCTTCTTCATTGGTTTCTTTAAATTTTCTTAAATGAGACATACTTCTTTTTTGAGTAATCTCTAAATAATTTATTAATTTACCAATTGCTTCTAGCAAATGAACATTTTCTATCTCTTCACATAAGTATTTATATTCATCTTTTATTGATGACTCATCGCATACTGAAACTGTAAAAAAATAACTGTTGTCCAAGCTTTTGATAGCTTTACTATTAAAATTACTGTTAACTACCACTTCTTTAATATCGTTGCTTATCAATGTTTGAATTAATGTTGGCACATCATGTTTTATTGAAGCTAACTTGGTTTCACCAGTCGTTGTTTCACAAATTGCTAAGGCATAGCCATAGCCATAATCCACAAGGCTTGCTAAAAAGACGCTACTTTTTTCATCAAGTAACTCTTCCATAATTGTGCCTGGAGTAACAACTCTTACCACATCTCTTTTCACCAATCCTGTTGCTTGAGAAGGATCTTCTAATTGTTCAACTATAGCAACCTTATAACCTTTATTTATTAATCTTTGGATATATCCTGTAACAGCATGATAAGGCACACCACACATAGGCACCCTTTCTTCTGCTCCCGCATTTCTTCCAGTTAAAACTAAATCTAATTCATGAGATGCTATTTTTGCGTCTTCAAAAAACATTTCATAAAAGTCTCCTAAACGATAGAAGACTAGTGCATCACGATATTTTTCTTTGAGTTGCAAATAATGCGTCATCATTGGTGTGTATTGAGTCATTATTCTTACTCCTTTAAGCTTTATATTCTAAACAGTCTTGGTAGTTTTTAATTTCTTTACGTATCTTTCTACATAGTGCTGTGCTTCCTGGCCCATAGTTAATTATATAACCATAATATCTTTCGATTACCTTATAGGCTTTTCCATCAATAATGTTTCGTACATTAATCTTTTCTTTATCATATAAAACTACAATAATGGCTGTTGCAGATGAAGTGATTTTTTTTATGTTTGAAATTCCGCCAAGATTTTCGATATATTGTTTTACTTCAATAATTTGTTTTTCTCTTTCTAAGAAATAATGAGCTAATACTCTATAGAAAATGAATACCAATATTTGATATACAATAAAGACAACGATTCCAATTAAAACAATTCTCTTTACAGCTGGAAACAAATTCACATCTCTTGAATATTTAATTAATTCATAAATGTTTCCAGTAGCAAGAAAACCTGGGTTACCAAAAGCACCACAACCTAAATAGGTATTAGTTAATCCACATGCTAAATGGATTAAAGCACACATTGTTATATGCATTCCTAATAAAACTGGCGCAGTAAATAATAATACTAACTCCATTGGTAAGGTTGCTGCTCCAAATAAAGAAGTGACAATTCCTAACAAAACCAAACCTATAGATCTATTTCTTTCTATTTTGTCAGAAACATTAACATAATAAGATACTATCAACGATGGTATTGCAAAAAGATTAATAATATAACTTGCACTTATATATCGCCCTGTTCCGATTGATATATCATTTGCTTTATATTGTTCAATCCAAATGTTAATATCACCTAGAATTGTAACTTCAGCTGAGTTAACCCAACTCCCACCTAGGTTGCCAAACAAAAAGTTGTTTGTCAAAATTTCTTCCATTCCAAGAACATTTAAAATTTGCCTTATTAAACCATAGACGTACATAACTCCTGGATTAGAGTGATTTTTCGAAATCCAATTCATAATATTATTTAAAATCATTACTAAATAACCATACTCATGACTTACTACAACACCAGCTACAATAGTGAAAACTATTGTCATCAAAAAGAACCAAATATCATTGTCAATGAATACAAACATCCCATAGTTATATCTTTTTCTTGAAAGTTTGTATGATACCATAACAATAAAGATAACGATTATACTGGCAATAATTCCAAGATTAATAGGAGACTTAACAATTGCATTTCCTGATGCATTTATTGTTTCGTATGATAAACCTAAAATTTCTTTATAGTAAGTGGCACTAAAAGATGTTTTAGCAAAGAACATTGTTACAACATTTAATAAAGCATAACTAATCATTGTCGCAATTACTGGAATTACATCCTTATGTGTTTTTCCAATATAATTTATTGCTAAAACGAAAGGAAAGGCATCTACAAGTAATTTGCCACTATATCCACACATCGAAATAACGAGACTTATAACCTCGCCATTTGTTTTTATACTTCCTATTCTCATTAAGACAAAGCCAATAAACAGCATTCCTAATGCGAAATTAATTGATTCAATAATTCTATACCATTTATTATTCATTTAGTTACCCTTCCTGCTTTCAAAATAGTTGTTTTAAATTCTCTATCCATCTTTGAGGTTTATAATGAGCAATCTGAACAAACCTATCTGATAGTACGCATGTTATTTGAAGCTCCCCCTCTAAATCAACATCATATCTATCAAAGCACAATTTCGTATTACTAAAATCTTCGCTAATAAAATCAATCTTTGTTGATCCTAACAACACTATTGGATTAATAATTGAATTGAAATGTGAATGGTGAATGCCACCAACTTCTTTTAGTTGTAACACATTTAATCCAGGTTGAACTATTGCTCCTGATATTGATCTATTATATCCAGTTGATCCTATTTGGGTTGAAACACACATTCCTAAACCATGAAATGTTTCTAATTTTTCATCATTTAGCAAAACGTCTATTACCTTCGTTTTATAACTTTCGATTCTCATTTCATTTACAGCATAAAATTTTTTTCCGTTAGAAAGATCTATTTTTAATAAATATCTCTTTTCTATTTCTGGTTTTTTTGTCAGGATCTGACTAACAAATTCTTTCATTTCTTTTAGTGTGAAATCAGCAAAAAAACCTAGCGTTCCAGTATGGATACCAGTAAAAGCTGTTTTATCCAGTCGATAAATATATTTATGAATAGCTGACAAAAAAGTACCATCGCCTCCAATGACACAAACTATATCAGGACTTGCTTCATCGTATTGCATGTTTCCTTCTAATAGTTGTTTTTGAATTGTCATAGCGACCTTTATAGATACAGCATCATTTTTAGATACAATAGCAAACTTTTTCATAGAATTCTTTCCTTCTCTATTTAATTATTGTATCATATTTGAGAGGTGTTATTCCACATGAAACAGCAACTAGAAATAGAATTTAAAACTCTAGTTAGTAAAGAACAATTTGATAAACTCAGTGACTTATATCGACCATTGCTGTTTGTCAAACAACATAATTACTATTATAGTTCACTTAATTCTGAACATTCTTTTAGAATAAGAATTAAAGACAATCAAAAAATCTTTGCCTTAAAAGAAACATTAGGGGATAAAATATTAGAACATGAAAAAACGTTTACTGGTCAATTTTATGAAGATAACGAGATTGAAGTTGTTCTTAACAAACTAAATATTTTACCTCCTTTTAATCTGGTGGGTGAACTAGTTACTTATCGTGCAACCATTGAAACTGCATTGGCTGATTTATGCTTTGATATTAATTGTTATAACGATTTAATTGACTATGAAATTGAATATGAAATTAAAAAAGACCACGATGGTCTTTGTGTATTTAAAGAAATTTTGTCTAAAGCAAAAATTGAGTATGTACAATCTTATGCATCAAAATATAAAAGGTGTATTTCATCAAAAGAATAGTGTTCTCCACTATTCTTTTTCGTACAAATAATTTATCCCTATTTTATTCAACATTTCTATTTGCGAGTCACTAAATTCTCTATTAGAAACTACTATAATTTTTATTTTTTCTTTTATTGTTTGTTCTACATTTAGCATTAAGCAAACCAACTGTCCAATCATTCTATAATAATTCTCTGTGCTATCTCTGATGTTTGTTTGAAACAAATAGTATAAAATGTTTGGTTTACCAAAATTTATAAATCCAATATGTCTATTGTTTATCCATAGATGATTATCAATACTGTGTTTTTTATCTATTTTTTTATAATATTGTTTAGTAATTTCATCTTCGATTCCTAGTGATTCCATTATCGTAGCAATCTTATATTGCATAAGTTGTTGATTAAAACTACTTTCATCTGCCTCACTTTGTATTGAACTCCATAAATCCAAGCCTATCTTTTGAGCTTCCTCTAAAATTCTCAGGGTTTGCTTTCCTTCGTGTTTGTCTACATAAGTGAAACTTTCTAAATTGCTTGGAATCTCATAGCCTAAATCAGATAGATAAATTGGGCTTCTAAAAAATACAACTCTATCTAGAACTAGACAATTAATTTTTTCTGGCATTTCTTTTATTTTTTTACTTTTATCAATTGCTTCGTATAAATCTTTTTTTGATATATAACCAGTTTTTGTTTTATGCTTTCTCCACATCGTTGAAATTGACATTGATGAAGAACCCATAAACCTACCATAACCAACTAGCCCTTTTTCTTTTCTAGTTTTTGTAGCATTGTCTCTAGACAAGAAAAATAGCAAATCGCCAATATTAAAATCAGAAAAATTTTTCGTTGACAAACGCCAGAATACTATCGAGTTTGATCCATTCACTCGATGATATTCAATCATCTTTTCATCTGTAACATAAGCGATTGCTGCCATAGTTCACCTCTTATTGTTTTATTCTCCCTTTGAAGGCATGCATTAATGTAAGTTCGTCAGCATAATCAAGATTACTGCCTGTTGGCAATCCTGAAGCTAATCTTGTTACTATAAGATTTGTATTGGGCTTCAGTATCTTACATATGTATAACGCTGTTGTATCTCCTTCCATTGTAGAATTCGTCGCAATAATAATCTCTTTAGTATTTTCATTTATTCTGTCAAACAGATTTTGAAAATTCAAATCCTCTGGCAAAATACCTTTGATTGGAGAAATAGCGCCGTGCAACACATGATAGACACCATTATATAATCCCATTTTTTCTATCGCGATTAAATCCTTGGTCTGTTGCACAACACAAATTATTTCTTTATCTCTTGAAGGGTCTTCACAAATTTTGCATTTTTCACTTTCAGTTAAATTGCCACAAATAGTACATTTATGTATTTTCTCTTTTACTAATAATAGCTGATTAGCAAAAGCTTCTATCTCTTCTTTTGGAAGTTCTAAAAGTCTCATTGCATATCTTTCGGCTGTCTTTTGACCCACCGAAGGCAAAAGCCTTAAATATTCCATTAGTTTTTCCAGGGTATTTGGGTACATATATTACTCTCCAACAACATCAAATCCATCTTTTCCAAATAGAGAAGCCAGCCTATCTTCGGTTGTTATAGTTTCCTCTTGCTTTTTTGGAGTTGTTTTTTTTGGTTTTTGAGTCTTACTTCTCTCGCTTTTAAAATAAGTAATCAAAAACTCTTTTTCTTCTTTAGTTACACAAACTATCTCTTTTCTATTTGGAAGATATTTTTCCATCATATTTTCCGCTATTATATTATTTTCCTTATTGTTGATAAAATTTGCATCTGTTCTATTATCAACTGTCAAAATAATATTAGTTTTACTTGAAGCCATAATTTCCGCTTCCTTTATTAAATTTATCAATTGTTTTTCCAAACCGAAGAAACTATCAACAAAAATTCCATTTATAATTTTAGCATCTACCTCTTTGATTTTTTTTGTTGACTTTAAAAGCATTTGATAATATTCTTCATCACTAAAAGATTTGTTTTCAACTATTACAGGTTTCTTTTCTTCTTTTTCTGCCACTTCTTTTTCAACAACGATTGGTTCTTCATTAAATTCAACCATTTTCAAAAGACAAACTTCTAGATAAGTTAATGTATTTGTAGCATCACGATATTTTGATAGTGTATCTATTAAATAGTCAACATACGTTAGCAAAGTGTTTGAATCAAACATTGATGCCATTTTTTGAACGTTTTCTTCATTTAACACACTTAAAGTATCCAAATTTTTACTATAAATATATACAACTGTTTCTTTAGCAATATCTATTAAATCAGTCGTTAATCTTCTAATATCAATACCATTTGTTTCAATTTCCGATAGTTTTTCTATCAATTGTTTTACTTCTTTTTCATAGATTAATTGGTATAATTCAATTTTATCAGCTGTCGTTGCTACACCATAAACAGCACTGACATCCTGTATATTTATGTCATCTTGAGCATAGGCAATACATTGATCTAAAATGCTCAAAGCATCTCTCATTCCTCCATCAGCTAAATCAGCAATAAGTGATATAGCTTCTTTTGAACAATTAATCTTTTCCTTTTCACAAACTTGAGCCAAACTATTTTGAATTACCTTTTTGCTAAGTTTTTTAAAGTCAAAACGTTGACAACGCGAAATTATTGTTGATGGTATTTTATGAGGTTCAGTTGTTGCAAGAACAAATATACAAAAAGAAGGTGGTTCTTCAATTGTCTTTAACAAAGCATTAAAAGCACCTGTTGTCATCATATGCACTTCATCAATGATATAGACTTTGTATTTTCCGCTCATTGGAGCATATTTAACTTTCTCTACAAGTTCTCTAGCTTCATCAACCCCATTATTTGAAGCAGCATCCATTTCTACCACATCCGGATGTGCTGATTCTTGTATATCAATACAACTTGCACAAGCGCAACACGGTTTTTCGTTTTCTGATTCACAATTAACCATTTTTGCTAATATTTTCGCAATTGATGTTTTCCCTGTTCCTCTTGGACCACAGAAAAGATAAGCATGCGCTAATTTATTATGTTTAACAGCATTCTTCAATGTTTCTACGATATGCTGTTGACCAAACACCTCACCAAAATTTTTCGGTCTATATTTACGATATAATGCTAAATATGCCATAACTTCCCTCTTTTGTATCTATATTATACTATAATAACTAATCTTTTTGTTGCTTAGCTCTGATGTTTTTAAAAAATGTTTGCATTAATTTTGAGCAATCTTTTTCCATAATTTGTTTTCTAACGTGAGGATAATGAGAAAAACCTTGAATTGTTGTTAAATCAAATACTGATCCAAAAGCACCAGCTTTTTCATCACTTGCACCATAATAAACATTTGCTATTCTTGCTTGCATAATTGCACCAGCGCACATTGGACAAGGCTCCACTGTGATATAAATTGAACAATTATCAAGTTTCCAACTACCAATATTTTTACAAGCCTGTTCAATCGCTATTATTTCTGCATGACCAACTACAGAATTTCTGTTTTCTCTACAATTATGTCCTCTACCAATAATTTCATCATTTAAAACAACAACAGCTCCTATTGGAACTTCGTTTTTTTCTAATGCTTTTTTAGCCTCTTTTAGAGCTTCTTTCATATATTGTTCTTTTTCCATTTTGTGCTCCTACAAATAAAAAGGTACACACACATCTCGCTTACGTGGCTGCTTCATTCCTGACCTGACCAAATTAAAGTCTGACATGTTGTACCACTTATATTATACTAAATTAATTCTTTTTTTCAATGTTTGGTAGCACTTATTATTATTTCGCATTAAACCTAATAACCTTTAACAAAGTAGTTGTAATATTCATCAAAAGTTATATCGTGTTCTTTAATAAATAAAGCTACTTCTTTTCCTACATATCTATAATGCCAATCTTCCTTATAAAATCCAGTCAAATGTTCTTTCCCTCCCTGATACCTACAAATAAAGCCATACTCCCAACAATGTTCTTTTGTCCAATCAAACATTTTAGTGTATGTATTATTACCTTCTAAAGGGAAAACCCTTATATCCACGCTTAATCCCGTCTGGTGTTCGCTATGACCTGGTCTAGCGACACTAATATCCGCTATTTCTAAACCATAATTCTTCTTTTTCCTATTATAAAGTGTTCTTTGAAAATCATAATCTCTATAGGCGCTGCGTCCTATAATTTTGATTTCCAAAAGATTATCTCTTGCTACCTTAGACATTTCCTCTAATGCATCGTATGCATCTTTTACCATCTCAACATCATCATAGATAGTATATTTTTTATCAACACGCACCAAGTTAGCGGGTTCATAATCACTTGGCAAACAATAAAATTTATTACAAAGTATCAGCACCCCTTTAGATAAATCAGCGGGCATAATATTTGTATAAAACTCTTGATCAGCATCACAATTAACAATCTCTACAATTTGTCTTGAAGTATAGTCGTTGTTTTTCTCATATAATTTCATATATCTTTCTAATCTAGTAGGCATAAAGAAATCAGTATGAATTAAATCTAGAAATTGTTTTGTAGGTTCTATGTCTTCCAATCCTAAATTAATTATGTAAATTACATCGTTTGGTTCTACATTGCTATTCTTTTTGGAATAGTAAACACATTTTTTAATTGTTATTTTATCCATATCCAAATGAAGATATTCAGCCAAAACATCATCATACGTCATATCCAGTAGTTGTTTTTCGTTCAAGACAACCACGTCGTTAATTGAAGCTGTCTTGTTTTCGAAGAAATACTTTATACATTCAATTCGGTTTGGTTGTTTAATTAAATCAATAAAACTGTCGTAATATAACACTTTTTTATTACTTTTATTAACTTCAACTA
>JAAZJL010000015.1 GCA_012800355.1 Erysipelotrichia bacterium
AAAAAGGTAGTGAAATTTCACTACCTAATTTTTTGATTAAACAACTTTATTGAAAAGTATCATGAAGATTATACTGATTGCAATATTAATTACTCCAACAACAAACATAAAGCTAAATCCTTTGACTTTGTTTCCTCTTCTTTTTTCTACAAAATCACCATAACTTTCTTGCTTTTTGTGTCTGCCAAAAGGAATTAAAGTTTTAATCGCAAATCTAAGTCCCCAACTGATTCCATCAAATGTTCCTTCATTACTTATAATAAGTAACAAGCCTCCACAAGTTAATAACAATCCCGGGATAGCAAATCCATCACTTAAATACTTATATTTATCAGCCAAAGTACCCATGTGGAAACCTCGGTTAGATATATAACTATAAGTAACCAATAGTGAAATTGCACTTGTTAATCCATATTTAATCAAATTGGCTTTTAAGCTTTTACTCACAGATTAAATTCCTTTTTATATTTTGCTTCCTCTTCATCATTACATAAGACAAAGTGTCCTGGGCTGACTTCTCTAAAGGTTGGTTCTTGAGCAGAATAGTCATGGTCAATCAGTGGATTATAAACAATACGTTTTCTATTTTTCTCACTATGAGGATCTGGTAAAGGAATCGCTGATAAAAGTGATCTAGTATACGGATGCATTGGATGAGCAAACAACTGATCAGAACTTGCTAACTCAACTAAGTTACCATAATACATAACCCCAATTCTATCTGAGAAATATTTAACCACTGATAAATCATGAGCAATAAATAAGATTGTTAGTCCCAACTCTTTTCTTAAATCATTTAATAAGTTAATAACTTGAGCTTGTATTGATACATCTAAAGCACTTATAGGCTCATCAGCAATGATTAACTCAGGATGAAGCACTATGGCTCTGGCAATACCAATACGCTGTCTTTGCCCTCCTGAGAACTCGTGAGGATATCTAGTAGCATGTTCAGAGACAAGTCCAACTTTATCTAAGACCTTTAATACTTCCTGCTTAATATACTCTTTATCCTTGATACCACGTATTTTTAGTCCTTCTGCAATGGTTTCTTTAACTGTCATACGTGGGTCAAGAGAAGCAATAGGGTCTTGGAAAATCATCTGAATTTTATTAGTCAAACGCTCCTTTTTAGCTAATTTTAATTCATCATTTTTTTCTTTTTCTAACTTTCTTTTTTCTTCAGCACTAGTAGCTTTGCTAATTAAATCATCGTAATGAGCAGTAACTTTTTCCATTTGCTTTTGAGCATAAATCTTATTACAGTTTTTATGATCATATCTGGCAGAAGCAATTTCTGCATTCATTTTTTCAATTAATTCTTTAGCTTGGGCTTTTCTTGCTTCAATAGCTGCATTATCGCCCGCTAATTTTTTAAGATCTTCTTTTAAAGCTTTTCTTTCTTCTTTAATAGCAGCTTTATATCTTCTAATACCAGCAGCAATTCTTTGTCCTTTAAAGTAAACTGAACCACCAGTAATATCATATAAGCGAATAATTGAACGACCTGTTGTAGTTTTACCACAACCTGATTCACCAACCAAACCAAAAACTTCACCTTTATAAATATCAAAACTTATATCGTTGACAGCTTTTAAATCTTTTCTTCCCATCTTGAAGAATTGTTCTAGATTTTGAACAGATAATAATACTTCTCTATTTTCCACGTCTAGCTTCCTCCTTCTTTTTCATTCTTTCGATACGGTCTGTTACAATCTTTGGTGGATCAATTTTTGGTGCACTCGGATGTAATAACCAAGTTGCTGCTTGATGGGTTTCTGATACCTTAAACATTGGTGGTTGCTGTTCAAAATCGATTTCCAAAGCATATTTATTTCTAGCTGCAAAGGCATCACCTTTTGGTGGATAAATCATATTAGGTGGAGTACCTGGAATTGCTTCTAATTTATCCTTGGTATCTAAGTCAGGCATTGAAGATAACAACGCCCAAGTATAAGGATGTTTAGGATTATAGAAGACATCTTCTGCAGTACCCTTTTCAACGATTTTACCAGCATACATAACAGCAATTCTATCAGCCATATTAGCGACAACGCCCAAATTATGAGTGATGAAAATAACTGAAAGATTTCTTTGAGCTTTTAATTTATTAATCAATTCAAGAATTTGAGCTTGAATTGTAACATCTAAAGCTGTAGTAGGTTCATCACAAATTAGTATATCTGGATTAGCTGCTAAAGCGATAGCAATAACGATACGTTGTCTCATACCACCTGAAAATTCAAATGGATATTGGTTATATCTAATAACTGGTTCAGGAATGCCAACTTCTTCTAACAGTTTTAAAGCTCTAGCTTTAGCTATTTTTTTGGTAACTTTAAATACTAAAGTACTAGCTTGTTCTTTTAAGTAATCAACTAAAGCAATCATTTTTTCTTCACTATTAAACAAGTTGTCGGTATCGAAATCTCTTTGATAACTATTCATTAAGTTTTCAATAACATTACAAATGTTTCTAACACCTAATTTCTCATCAAAGTAAACTGCGGGAATAACTCTCCAATCTGGAGTTTTACCCTTGGCAATTATTCTTTGATATTTGGCATCTTCCTTAGCAAAGCGTTTTGCTTCACTTTCATTTTGTTTTAAACCATCAAAATATTTTTTAATATTACCTTTTAAACTTGAACCAAAAGTATATTCAGTAGAGTTTTTAACAATTTCTAATCTATCAATCGCTTCATTCACTAGTGGAATTACTTTATTAGCTACTTCATTAGCTTTCTTTTCATCCATTTCTCCTGTTTTAAAATAGTCTAATGCTTCTTGTAATGGCGACATATTGTCACGTTTTTTCTGCATTGAAATATTGTGACTGTTTAAAATAGCTGCTTTTCCTTTTTTGATAAATTCAATCATAAACTCATCATCTAAGCATTGACGAACCATTTTATTCAATTCGCATAATTCCATATTATCAACATCAGCATTTGGATTTTTCATTACATAATAACCTAAACAGAAAAAGTTTGGTTTATCCTTATCAATAGATTCATCTAAAACTTTAGAAATTTGTCTTAAAATATCTAAAGTTGATTCAGTTACTTTATTTTTTCTAACAGCTGATGCTTCAGCTGATAGTTTTTCTATTAAAGTTTTGACTTTATCATTTTCAATTACTACTCTAGGATGATATGTTTCTGGCAGACGCTTAACAAAATCTCTTAAAGAAGATTTAGCTCTAACATTTTGTTTTTTCTCAACCAAGAAAACAAAGTTGTCAATGTCTAACTTTAATTCTTCAGCTTCGTTATGAGCCTTGTTAAATACACCTTCTAATTTCGTTGCATGAACTGAAAAAGCATCGAAGGTCTTACAATCTTCTTTATTTTGAGTAGCTTCAGCAGGATTTACTTCATCCATATTTTTATTTAATAACGTTAGCTTGTCATTAAACAGTTTTCTAGCATTTCTTCTTGAAGCAGCATTCTTTAATAACATTGCTTCAGTTAATTGTTTGCCCACTTTCATAATTGGGTTTAATGAACTCATTGGGTCTTGGAAAATCATCGCGATTTTATCGCCTCTTAATTTGTGGAAGTCCTCTTCACTAATTTGAACTAAGTCCTGTCCATCATATAAGATTTCTCCACCTTCAATTATTCCATTTCCTGCTAAAATACCCATAATGGCACGGTTAGTAACAGATTTACCAGAACCAGATTCACCAACAAGAGCTAAAGTTTCACCTTTATACAAGTCAAAACTAATATCACGGACAGCTTTTAATATACCTTGTTGGGTACGAAATGAAATCTGTAAATTCTTAACTTCTAATTTCTTTTCCATAAATTAATCCTCCGTTCCACGTAGTGATGGGTTAAATGCATCACGTAAACCATTACCGAATAAGTTAAATGAAATTTCCAGTAAGGCAATAAATAGTGCAGGATATAACATGATATGAGGATAACTACTCATTACCGATTGTCCATTAGCTAGCATTGAACCAATTGAAGACATCGTTGGAGAGTCTAAATTAATAATGCCTAAATATGTTAATGAAGTTTCTGAAAAGATAACTCCTGGAATTACTAAGATTGAACCTGTGATAATTGTTCCTAGTGAATTAGGGAAAATATGCTTAAACATAATAGACCAGTCAGTAGCACCTAGTGTTCTAGCAGCTAGGACATACTCCTGGTTTTTAAACCTGTAGAACTGCATACGCACCCTGCTGGACATACCTATCCACCCTGTTAATACAAAGGCATAGATTAGTGATGGAATTGCACCAACCTTACCAGATAAATGTAATTGGAAAAGGACCGTAACAACCATAAATGGAATACCACTTAAGATATCGGTAATACGTTCCATAACAATATCAATTGTTCCACCATAATAACCTGCAATAGCACCATAAATAGTACCTATTGTTAAGTTAACTGCAGAAACTAAGATTGCTAAAATAAATGAGAACCTTGCTCCACTAGCAAGTCTAGTAAATATATCATACCCATTTGTATCAGTACCGAAAATAAACGAAGGTTCAAATCCGTAACGATATTGGAAATATTTGTAAGCATTAACTCTAACTACATAGTTGTAATTTCCTGATACACCCGTTCTTTGAGCATAACGGAATGCTAATTCTTTATTTCCTACATTGTATGGATCACTTTCATATCTAGTACTATAATAATCATCAATACCCGTTGTTGCATAAGCATTAATGAAATCTCCTTTTGAGTCAAAGACAGGATTACCTTTTTCATCACATTGATACCAGATATTATGATCGCCACCAATGACATTAACATTAGTTACAGGCATAATTACCTGAATACCAGTTTCAATTTGCCAATCTTGCAATTCGTTATATTGTTCTACCGTTAAAGTAAGTAAGAATGCTTTTAAAGCAGCGTAGTTGTCAATTCTCACTTTATATATAGTCTGAGGGCCCCTAAATATATCTTCTCTAACAAATTTATCAACAATCTCAACAATTACCTTATTTCCAGTTTCTTCTTGTTGAGCTAATAAACGATAGTATCTGTTTTGTGATACTTCGATAACTTTAGTACCATCCCAAATTCCTGTTCCTTCCATAAATGACAGTTTTGGGGTTAAATATTGATAACGCATAATAATGTTATCAGTAGCATAACTTTTAATATAATCTTGGTTGCAGAAATATGGACCAATAATAGAATAAATAACTAAAATCAAAATAATAGCAGCAGCTACAACAGATGATTTATTCTTTTTAAAACGAATCCAAGCATCAGCAAAATAACCAATAACTTTAGTGTCAAATTTTTTATCATGACTATCAGTTCTATTAGCTAATTTAAATTTTTCTTTTGGAATATTCATATAATCTTTTTCTGTCATCTTACTTCGCCCCCATTCTGATTCTTGGGTCAATGATAGAGTAACTAATATCAATAACGATACCTGCTGCTAAACCAATTAATGTATAGAATGCTGATAATAGCATAAAGAAATTGTAATCAGGCGGTGAAGCTTGAATTGAGTTTACATACAACTTACCAACACCTGGTATTGAGAACATCTGCTCAATAATCAGTGAACCTGACATAATAGCAATGAATTCACCTAAAATCATAGGAAAAATTGGGACCATAGCATTACGCATAGCATGTCTTACTGTAGCTTGAGCTTTTGTTAAGCCTTTAGTGCGAGCAAGTAACATAAACTCACTTGTTAATACTTCTGTTAATTCAGCTCTAGTGTACCTAGCAAATCCAGCAATAGTACCAAATGACATTGATAAGATAGCTGGTACCATAGACTTAAAACCAATCCAACTAAATGCTCCTTGAGTAGCATCCATCGTTGCTGATGCCCATCCTAATTTGAAATATAAAATGTACTGGACAAGGAAAGCGTAAACAAATGATGGAACTGATACAACAACCATTACACTAGTTGAAATTAAATGGTCAATCCAAGTATTTTTCTTAAGTGCAGCAATAATACCTAAAACTAATCCTAAAGGAATTGAAAGTATTATTGAATAAACGTTTAATGCTACTGTAAATGGTAATTTTGATACGAATACTTTCCATACATCCTGACCAATGTACAAAACTTCACTGGTTCCAAAATAACCTTGTATAGCGTATTTCCAGAATCGATAATACTGTTGAATAATCGGTAAATTATACCCTAGTAGCTCTCTTCTTTGCATGATGAGTGCCATATCCTTACCAAACTGTTCAGCAGGAATATTAGGTAATAATTTAATGAACACGAAACATAAAGTTATAATAACTAAGAAAGTCATCAACATTAAGGCAATACGTTTCAGTATGTACTTAAATAGATACATAAAAAACCCTCTTTTCTTTCATCTACGTTTTTAAGTGCACAAAAAAATCTGAACTTAAAAAGTACTTAATTATTTTACCATACATCTGCTCTTATTGTAAATAAAACGGCAATCGTTAGTGAAATATTTCCAGCATTAAATGAAAACTTTTTCATTCATTCACATAAAAAAGGTACTAAATCAAACGATTTAGTACCCTTTATTAACATTTTAGATTGAAAATTAAATCTTACTTATAATCTAATGTTCCGCCTTGTTCTGCAACATATGCATTCCATTCAGCGTCGTTCATAGCATAAGTGTAGTATTGTACTCCACCACGGCCTACACCAAAGATGTATTCTTCAGTATAGTATTTAACTCTCATACCTTTTAATGCAGCTGAAGCATCTAAGTTAATTGGAATCATATTGTATTGTTGTAATACAATACCTTCTAATGCTGCTAATACGTCTAAACGTAATTTTGGATCAGCATTTGTACCAGCATTGACTTTTTCAACATCTTCAGAACCAACAACTTTGATTTCAACTTCTTCACCTGATAATGCTTTATACCAAGAATAAGCATCAGTTACTAAGTCTTTTCCGTTAACATTAACTACAACATCAACTTTTGAATAATCAAATGAAGCATCATATTGGTAGTTAGGAGCAACGTAAGCTTCAATTAATCCATATGGGTCTAATGTAGAACCAGTCCATCCAACACCAAATAATAAGTCAACAGAGTTGTTCTTTAAGTATGATGAGAATGCAGAAGAACCTAATGGTTGTGATTGTGAAAATACTAAGTGACCTTCTAATTTAGTTCAAACAACAGCATCTGTCCATACTTGTGATAATAGTACATAACCATTGTTGTAGTACTTAGAAGAACCTGAACCAGGTTGTCCAATAATGATTTGGATTTCCCACTTGTCATTATCTGCAGGAATATAACCAGCTTCAACAGCTTTGTCATATGCAGCATTGAACAATTCTTTAGCACCAGCTAAATCATAACCAGTAATAGAGTCGATAGCTTCATCAATAGTAGCATATTCTTTACCTTCACCGATTTCATCAGTTAAGCCCCAGAAATCAACAATAACTTGTTTAGCTTGATCAGTAGTTCTGTAAGCAGTTCCGTTTTCTGGGTCAGAAATAATCATGTTACCATATAATGCTTTAGCAGGAGCACCTGTTGGGTCTAATGCTAAGCTATATGCAGCTCTATCCAATGAGAATGATAATGCTTGACGGAATTCTTTAACACAAATGATTCTCTTAACAACAGTATTTCCTGGAGTTGCAGGGCTTGCGTTTAATTCAGCATTACCTAATGCAGTTTCATTTGGATTTAGTGCGATAAACCAAGTTGAATCACCTTCTGTAAAGTAAGTGAAATCTGAACCTTGGTAATCAGCCATATCTTCAGCTTGTAAGCCATAAGAATCTAATTCACCTTTTAAGAACATTTCTAAACGAGTTGCAGCTTCAGATACCTGTTTGTAAGAAACAGCTGTAGTTACATATTGTCCTGCGTGTTCTTTTTCATAATAACCATGCCAATGTGGATTTCTAGTTAACTTCATTTCTGAACCATCAATAAATGTAGTTAAAGCGTAAGGACCATGTCCAACGTATGTATCTACTGATGTTGCGTAAGTGTTAGTATAAACTCCACCTTCCATTGATTCACATGCCAAATATGTAGGAACGTGAACTAAATTGAAGTTAGTATTTAAAGCATAATTTAAGTAGAATCCAGTTAATGGTTTGTCTAAAACGATAACTAAAGTTTTGTCATCTTTAGCAAAGAAACCAACTTCTGAGAATTCCATTTCAGGATATAATGATCCGTAGAATGCCATTTCTTGTACTTCTTTATAAGCATAGTCACCATCTGCTGCAGCATAAGCATCAGCATCATCATAACCATGTAATTCAGCGATAACGTTACATGCACTCATGTATAGTTCAGGAGTTAACTTAACATTTCCGTCTGCATCTGCAGCAGCTTCTAATGCTTGGTAATCTGCAGCGTTTTTAGTAATATAACCATAATTGAAATATAAACTTAATGCAGAACCCCAGTTACCACCATTATCAATATTTAATGTGATATCTTTTCCATTGTATTGATAGTAACCATCTACTACTTCGAAGTTTTCAACAGCAACATACTCATCATCACCATAGTCAGCAGAAACCATTGCTGAATAACCATAAGTACCAGCCTTTAAGTAATTTTCTGCATTATGAATCTTCAAGTTACCACTGTATAAACCGTCAGCTCTGTAGTTAGCAGCTTTAGGATTTAATAATAACTTAACTGAATCAACGAAAGATTGAGCAGTGATAGGATCACCATTGTCATACTTTAACCATGTTTTTAATTCAATTTCATAAACACGGTGTTCAGCATCTTCTTCGATTCCATATTTACCAACGTAACTCTTTGTTACATCTTTTGGAGCAGCGTTTGCCATTCCATTAACAATTTTGTATCCATCTTTAGCTTCATTGTAATCAAATACATATAAAGCATCTTCTGAATAGCTCATTACATAAGTAGCATCATTAGATTGATATGTATGGTTGTTCCAACCAGTTGGCATTGAGTTAACAGCCATACGATAAGTATAGTCTGCTGTATCATTGACATATGATTTGTCATGCTTGTCTCCACAACCAACTAATGAAAGTACTAATGTTAAAACTAATAAATAGATACTAAGTTTTTTAATACTCATTAAAAAAATCTCTCCCTTCTTAGAGTTCATACAAAAAAACTCTACAGAACTATTATTTC
>JAAZJL010000016.1 GCA_012800355.1 Erysipelotrichia bacterium
AACTTATTTAGGGCATATGGTATAAATAAGTTATAGTGAAAGGCGAGGATTATTTTATGGATTTCAATTTTAAAGAAGACCTGAAAATAATTAGGGAAATATTAGCGCTAACTCAACAGGAATTAGCTGACAAAATACAAGTTGATCAAAAAACTATAGCTAGAAATGAAACTGGAGAAGTTAAACCATCAAAAAATACTTTAGAAAAAGTATATTCTTTTGCTTTTGAAAATAGAATTCAACTAAATAAATTAAAAGAATTATTTTGGATTGATAATATAAAAGACAATCATAAAATATTATTTCATGGTGCAAAAAAATTTCTTGAAGGAGATATAGACATAAATAAAGGAAAATTAAACAATGACTTTGGCCAGGGATTTTATGCTGGAGAAAGTTTTGAACAATCAGTTTCTTTTGTTGCAGATTTTAATGAATCCGCTGTATATATACTTGATTTTGATAATAAAAACTTAAAACATAAAAAATATAAAGTTGATCAACAGTGGATGATGACGATAGCTTATTATCGAGGTAACTTAAGAAAGTATCAAAACCACCCTATTATTCAAAATCTTATAAGTGAATCTAGAGATTGTGATTACATTATTGCCCCAATTGCAGATAATCGAATGTTTCAAATAATAGATTCATTTGTGGAAGGCGAAATAACTGACGAGCAATGCAAACATAGCCTTTCAGCAACCCAGTTGGGCAATCAATATGTTTTTATAAGTCAAAAAGCAATTGAGCAGGTTAATATCTTAGAGAAATGTTACCTTTCAAGTAATGAAAAAGAATATTATAAAAATGTTAAAAGTGAACATGTAGAACTTGGTGACAATAAAGTAAAAATGGCCAAAATTAAATACCGAGGAAAAGGAAAATATATAGATGAGATATTAAGGTAGGTTGATATAGGATGAAGCAAAAAGAAATTAACAAAGATGGCTTATTAATTTGTAATTTGCAAGCCAAAATATTTGAAAATTCGATTGAAAAAACCCAAGTAAGTTCAGAAATTTTTATTAGACGATTTATGAATAGTAAAGTGGCTAAACTTTTTGATAATGGTGCAATTTTGCAATCAAATATACAAGAAGATGATGTTTTCAGCATGATTGAAGAACAATATGGAAAATCAAGTTACGGAACAGTTAAATATTCTTCTAATGAAATGTATTGGATAGGATACATATATCGATACTTCTGTTTTACTTACGATTTGACATCAACACAAGTCTATAAAGTTATTAAGCCTAAACAACTTAGAGGGTTATATTTCGCCTATCATACTTTAGATCCTGCCCAGACCATTGAACGAATTATCGAAGCCAATGACATTTCAATTTTTGACAAATACGACATTAAAAAACAATACGAACTTTTTAAAAAAATCAGAGGCAAGCAATAGACTTACCATCTGGAATATATTATATATATTTAATTAACAGAAAAATAAAAATTCAATAAACATTGATTCTCAAACGATTGAACCTAACCAAATTATCGACTTTTTCCACCACTTCAAGAAGATTTCTTACGGGATTATTTTTTCTATTTTTTACTTAAAACCATTAGTAAAATCATTTAATATGTGGTATAACTTTTGTTGTCAGAGAAATAATTTAACCTACATTTACCAGAATTATTCATGGTTAATTTATAAAAAAATGTATCTTGCTTGGTTTCAATACTTGATACATTTTTTATTTCTGTGACTGTTAATTTTTTTTACAGCCTCTTTAATTGTTTTGATAATCACATTCTCTCTGGAGCAGAAACTCCTATTAAATCTAAAGCATTTTTTAATGTTATTCTAGTAGCTTCTACTAGTGCTAAACGTTCTTTAGATAATTGAAGGTTGTTTTCATCCCAAATTTTGTTAGTTGCATAGAAAGAATGGAAATATTGAGCTAATTTCTGAATATAATTACATACTTTATGTGGTGCTCTTGTTTTAGCTCCATCAGCTACAACTGAAGTAAACTGTCCCAGATGTTTTAATAAAGAAATTTCTTTTTCATCATTTAATAGCGAATAACTGTCCAGTTTTTCAGCAGAATACTGTCTTAAGACAGAACAAATTCTAGCATAGGCATATTGAGCATAATAGACAGGGTTATCAGAAGTTTCTGATTTTGCTAGATTAAAGTCGAAATCAAGGTGAGTGTCAACAGCTTTACTGACAAAGAAATATCTTGCAGCATCTAAACCTACTTCATCAACTAATTCTCTAATGGTAATAGCATTGCCAGTACGTTTACTCATTTTAACTTCTACACCATCTTCTACAAGTCTAACCATTTGAATTAAATCGACTTCTAGAGCATCTTTAGGATGGCCTAATGCTGTCATTGCCGCCTTCATTCTAGCGATATAGCCATGATGATCAGCTCCCCAAAGGTTAACCAATTTTTCATAACCTCTTTCAAATTTATACTGATGGTTAGCAATGTCTGGGGTTAAATAAGTATAGAAGCCATCTGATTTTTTTAATACTCTATCTTTATCATCACCATATTCAGTACTTTTAAACCAGAAAGCACCATCTTGCTTGTAAGTAAGTCCCATAGCAATCATCTTTTCTAAAGCTTGATCAACTCTTTTTTCATCAACAATCCATTGTTCAGAAACCCACGAATCAAACTGACAACCATAATAAGCCAAGTCTTCTTTAATGCGATTAAGTTCCTTGTTTCTTCCTTCCCATTTGAAATAATCAACAGCTTCTTGTTTATCGCTGTAAAGATATTTATCACCGACTTCATCAATTATTTCCTTAGTGATTTCTATAATATCTTGTCCATGATATCCATCATCTGGCAAAGTGAAATCTAGTCCATAATGTTGACGATAACGACCGTAAATTGATTTACCTAACATATCTATTTGATTGCCAGCATCATTGATATAATATTCTCTTAAAACATCATAACCAGATTTTTTAAGTAAACGACAAATAGCATCACCCCAAGCTGCTCCTCTGGCATGTCCACAATGTAAAGGACCAGTAGGATTAGCTGAAACATACTCAACTAAGATTTTTAGGTTATTTCCACTTTTATTTTGTCCATAATCATCTTTGGCATCAATAATAGTATTAATGATGTCAGCTAAAATATCGTTTTTAATAAAAAAATTGATAAAACCAACACCAGCTACTTCAATTCTTTCAACAAAATCACAATTTTTATTTAGTTTTTCTACTAACATTTCTGCTGTAACATTTGGTTTTTGTTTGACTAATTTGGTTAGTTTCATAGCGACATTAGTGGAAAAATCACCATTACTATTATCTTTAGGTATTTCAATAACAATAAAATCATCAGCTAACTCAATATGAAAAGTTGAAAAAACAGCCTCTTTAATTTTATCAACCAATAGTGTTTCGATTTTATTCATGTTTTTACCTCTTTTCTATTTCGTTATCGGAAAAATATTAACATATTTAAAGGAAATAATAAACAATATAAATAGTTTCAAGTTTTTTAAAGATAAAAAAAGTCTGTATGAAACAGCCTTCTTTTAACTTCTTTAAAATTATTCCTTGATACCGTATTTTTTATTGAATTGTTCAATACGTCCTGCAGCAGCTTGGAAACGTTGTCTTCCTGTATAAAATGGATGACAGTTTGAACAAGTGTCAACCTTGATTTCTTTTTTAGTAGAATGTGTTGAGA